>CAYQMZ010000921.1:0-3069 GCA_964418725.1 uncultured Pirellulaceae bacterium | reverse complement strand
CATTTCGTACGTGCGAAGTGTAGGTTTGCGTCCTGTCCACAGGCAGATCAGCGTGCACGTGATGATGGCGCAATACGATTGGACTTCGAGTCTGTTCTGCAGATAATTAAGCAAATTGCGGCAACCCAGTAAAGAGCTAGCCCCCCAAGCTTCTTCCGCAGGGTGTAGTAGCCGATTGTTGCAGGATGAAAATCAGGCAGCATTCCAGTAGTTCTGCCATTGGTGTGAATACATGAGTGAACAGAGTCCGGCCATTCGGTTGACTCTTCGGACTCGCCATCGCGCAGCGTTCGCTTTCAGTCGCCTGCCGATGAGATTCTTGCACGCTCCCTCGATCTGTCCGCTGCCGATGCTGCGACCCTGTTTGAGTCGTTGTGCGAAGTGGAGGTGTTCTTCATGTGGTGCGAGGTAACTCAGTAGCTGGTTCACGGCGACGGCTTGCTCGGGAGTGACATGCTCCGTTGCTTGGCACAGCTGGTAGATTCCGAAATAGCCATCCCTCAACAGAGCGATGCGAGCGGTCTCCAGCCATGCCAATGCTTTGCTTGAGTCTTTGTACAACACACGACTCGCCGCCGCCACATGTTCAACGGCATGAAAAATATCCAGCACACCATCTGCGCCGGGAAGATGTTGGCGCTGTTCTTCCCAGATCCATTTCGCTCCATCTGCGAGCACCGTTACCGCCGAAGTATCCGCAAGCCCCAAACGTTTTCGCCATGCCTTCCAGCGACTGCCGAATCGATCGCTGCTTTCAATTGCCGCAAAGGCGATCCGTGTTTTGGGAGCTGGCAGAACGCGGGAAGCCCATTCTTCGATGCTCGCAGGTTCACCAAGATCTCGCTTTGAGAAGATCGCAACTTTCATTTCCCGCCAGCCTTTTGTGGTGTTTACGCACGTGCCGTCCGTCGTGAATTCTGTGTCACCCGTCTGTTCGCGAAATTGTTTGACGGCGTTCGGATCACTGCGAAGCCATTCATTGACCGTCGCGCCGTGTTGCTGGGCGACGCTGCGAATCGTCGTGTCCGAAACTTTCAGTCCGCAAAACTCTTCCATCCGATCACTGGAAATGTCGTAGGACCAACTGCTTGCGGCAAGGCAGATTAATCGCTGAGCGTTTCGCGAATACCGACCGTCAACACCAATTCGTCGATCCAGCAGGCAAGCTCCGTCGCGACACGGAAGGCATTCGAAATAGATGCGAGAGAGCCGAACGTTGCCTGCCGCTGTTGTAATCGTTCGAGCTCTTCGCCCTCGATGGCGACGCGTCATTCCGCATTGGCACGTCCGAGTCGGCGCCCCTTTTTTTCGACCTCGGCGGCCTGCCTTTGAAGCGAGGTTTCAATCGCCTTTCGAGTGAGCTCACGCCCCTGCCGCATCGCCATGTCTTCGCAAATGTCGAGCACCGTGCCATCCGCAGCTTTGTCACAGGCCGTGTTCAGTTCACGAAAATTCAGCACAGCTTGTTCAGCAAGTAGACGCTCTTCCTTGGTCATTTCGTCCCAGTTCATCGCTGACATCTCACGCCTCCGGACAGTCGTTTTTGAAGTTGAAATAACCACAATAACGCAGATTGCCCAATCGCGCAACCGTTGGTTACTACACCCTTAACTGAACTGCTTCGAGCGGGTGCTCAGAAGATGCTTGCCGCAGCCATTGACCAGGAAGTCGCCGACTACATCAACGACCGAATCGATATCGTGGATGAGAATGGCCGAAGGCTTGTCGTGCGTAACGGCTCGTTGCCGGAACGCGAGATCCTCACCGGAGTCGGTCCGGTCGCTGTCTGTCAGCCTCGCGTCCGTGACCGGCGATCACCAGCCGACCGTGAAGTTTTCACTCCCGGAATTCTTCCCAGGTACCTTCGCAAGACGAAATCGATCGAAGAACTGATTCCCTGGCTGTACCTCAAAGGGATCAGCACCAACGACTTTCCTGAGGCACTGCAATCGCTTCTGGGGACCGACGCGAAGGGACTGTCGGCGTCCACGGTGACTCGACTGAAGGCGGTCTGGGAAGACGAATATGCAGAATGGTCAAAGCGGTCTCTGGCAGGAAAACGGTACGTGTCTATCTGGGCCGACGGCATCTACAGCAACGTTCGATTCAACGACAACGAAGGCCGTACGAAGGATGAGAATCGCCAGTGTCTGCTGGTTCTCATGGGCGCCACGGCCGACGGTACGAAAGAACTCATCGCAGTGGTTGACGGTCATCGCGAAAGCGAATTGTCGTGGAAGGAAGTGTTGCTCAGCCTTAAAGCACGAGGTCTGATGCACGCTCCCGAGCTAGCGATCGGCGACGGAGCACTCGGCTTGTGGAAGGCTCTGCAGCAGGTTTTTCCGGGAACACGCATTCAGCGATGTACGGTTCACAAGACGGCTAACGTGCTCAACTCATTGCCAACGAGCATTCAGCCTCAGGCGAAAAGAATGCTGCACGACATCTGGACTGCTCCCACGAAAGATGAAGCCGGCAAGGCGTTCGATCTGTTCGAGAAAACGTTCGAGGCGAAGTACGAAGAGTGCGTGAAGTGTCTGAAGAAAGACCGCGACGTCCTGCTGACGTTCTTCGACTTCCCGGCAGAAAACTGGTGCCACATTCGCACAACAAATCCGATCGAAAGCACGTTCGCCACGATCCGTCTGAGACACCGCAAGACGAAGGGCAACGGCAGTGCCAAAGCAAGCCTTACGATGATGTTCAAGCTCGCTCAGAGTGCCTCAAAGGGCTGGCGAAAACTTCGCGGACATCAACACATCCCGGATCTCATTCGGGGAGTCACATTCATCGACGGAGTCAATGAAGATCAGCTCAAGGAAGAGGACGTCAAACTTTCACAGACCCGAACAACTCAAACCGAAATCGTCGCCTGAACAACTTTCTCTGAACACAACATTTGAAAGTTACTCCAGGAAATGGTGAGAAAGTCCAAGAAATCACCAGGCCACCTGGTAGGCCACAACGCTCAAAAAAACCGGGAAACAGCTGTTTTAAGGGGACAAGTGGTCATAAGGACTACCCGCGGCAGGACTCGAACCTGCAACATCCGCTTTAGAAGAGCGGTGC
>CAYQMZ010000920.1:0-3072 GCA_964418725.1 uncultured Pirellulaceae bacterium | reverse complement strand
GGCCAATACCGCAGCGAATAGAAGGCATCTCATCGGTAGCTCCTTGCGAATTGAGAGAAGATGTTTGAATCGTCGTTTACCTATGAGGCGGTCAGGCTCTCTTGACCGTTTGGCGGGACGGCACCATCCGAATGCAGCTTTGTTGTAGCCACCCCATGGGCATAACCAGCCGACAGCACCGCAGCCCCCAGCAGTGGGTAGTGCACGTATTCGATCACCTGTGGATCGGCCCAACACACCACGAGCAAGATCAACGCTACGTTCACCAACAGAAAATTGATCAGCGCGGCTCTCTTTTCGCCTAGGTAGAGCAATCCCAACCCCGGCACTAACAGACTCAGAACGCCCGCAGTCAACGGTCGTCTTCTATCACCAATCATCTCAGTCCTCCTCAGTACGTGAAAACCTGTTTCAAAACGCGGCGGCTTCGGGCATGCGTGAAGTGCGACCGTTGAACTTCGGTCGAGCCACTTCTCGATCTCGGGCAGCTGACTCTTCCTGCCATCGCACCAATTCAATTTCGCTTCGAATCTTTGCGCCAGCGGGGCTGAAAAGAACGGTATCTCCCTGCCCTGTTCGAGCGTCGTAAGACTCTTTACTACCCAACGAGCATTGCTCTCCCTTTGCATCACGGTTGCAAGTCACGCACGCACTGAAGAATGTCCATTCAGCGTTCGTGATATTAGGCAACCGCGGCCCCACTCTCTTCCTCGTCGATTTGCTCAGTTCGCGCCGGGGGCGTTTCGGCATGCACGATCAACAAGGAACACGGGCAACGGCTCAGCAACGATTCAGTGACGCTTCCCAACATTCGACCGATCACTCCAAGCCGTCGACACGACAAAACCAACAAGTCGATCTTGTCGTTCTCAATCTTTTGAATGATCTCATCCACAACGTCCCCTTGTACGACTTCCACGGACGCGTCTCGAATAATTCCGGGCTCGACCTTCTTTAGCTCCTGCAAACGCGCCGCGGCAGTCTCCCTTCGTTTTCCTATTGCGGCCTGGTACTCTCGCACCATGGTCGAAGAATTGGGGACATGCGAAGTCCCTCGCTGCGTCAGCGATTCAACGAACTCGTCGCTGTACGCCTCGGTCACGTGAAATAGCGTCGTTTCCGTCTCGTTCGGCCAGTTGAAATTGCGTAGCACGCCCGTAGCGTCGCGCCATCGTTCTTCATCGCACGCCACTAACACCTTCATGGGACCGCCAGACGGCTTCGACTCGCCTCGCACTACCATGACTGGTTTTCCCGTGTGATGGATCACCGACCTTGCGGTACTTCCCAGGACAAATGGGAATTTCCGCTTCGCGCTCTTCGAGGCGACGACTACCAGATCCACATCATGCTCCTCCGCCAGCTCGACCAATCCTTCAGCTGGCAGTTGGTCGCTGCGCATCGTGCTAGTAACCTCGCTCATCTCACGAGACAAGAATCGGTCCGCGGCATGGAACACACCGTCCGCCAAGGCGGCAGACGCCGCATTCAGCACGTTGTCCGGAATCGCTGTTCTCGCCGAGAGATGAAAATCCGGCGGCGAATAGTAGAGCAAGAGATCATCCGACTTCGGCGTAAGAAGTCGCCCCGTCAGCCTGACGGCCTGGTTGGCAAGATCTGACCCATCAATTCCGACAACGACTTTCATGGCTGAACTCCTCTATGAATGGTCCTCACGTCGAATGCTCGACATCATCGAGCAGTCGGCACATACCCTATTGCGACGCCGACTCGGCCGGCTCGTTCGCCGGCTGCTTGATCGTTAGCACGGGGCACGGGGCGTTCCGCACCACCCCTTCAGCCACGCTGCCCATTAGCAGTCGACTGATGCCGGTGCGTCCGTGTGTTCCCATGACGACCAGATCGATCTGATTGTCTTTCGCGTAGTCGACTAACGCCTCGGCCGGTGTACCAACAACAAAGCTATGGCGGAATTTCACACCCTCCGCAGGCATAACGCGATTCAGTTTGGCTTCTTCCTCGTTGAGTAGCGCGGGCGAAGTCTCGGCTGGGATCGGCGCCCCAGTGAATCCAGAATCGACGAACGTTGTCGGCTGTTCGTAGACGTGCATCAAATGCATTTCCGCATCGTATTCCTTAGCCAGCAGAACTGCGTAAGCCATTGCGGCGTCGCCACTGTCGGAATAATCAACGGGCACAAGAATCTTGTTCACATTCATGGCTATCCCTCCGGATGCATTGAGTTGGCTGGGTTACTGTCATTTAGAAACGCAAGACATGTGCCACGGCGAAAAGCGGCAAAATCCGCGAACGAAAGTCGACGAAGTGTGTGATTTGGCGCGCAAGCGCGCTTACCACGAGCGAAGTAACCGAGAACTGTTCCGCAGCGACCACACTGAAACACGCTGAAACCGGCGACCCGATAGCCCAATTACTGAAAGCTGCTTCGAAACCTTGCCAGACTGATTGCGAACACGACGCTGCCCAACAAACACATGTACAAAATCGAATCCCAGACCATCCACAATGGAGCTCCCTTGATCATGATCCCGAAGACCGCGTTCAAGTAGTGGTGAAGTGGCGACAGATACATCACCGGGAGCAGTGCCTTCGGCATCATTTCCGGCGGTGTGTCGCTGCCTGAGAGCATGAACATGATCGGCATTAGTGTGATTGCGACGATACCTACCTGGCCCAGGTTCCGTGTCAGGCTGGCAATCAAAATCCCCATACCCGCGGCAGAGAATGAAAACAAACCAGCAACGCACAAGAACAAAGGGATACTGCCTCGCACCTCCAGCCCTAGTGCCCACTCAATTGTGAAGAATAGACCAAGCACGCTTCCGGCAAGAATGATCGCTGTCATGGGAAGAATTTTTCCCAGCATAATTTGCAGCGGGCTCAATGGCGAAACTAACAATTGCTCCACCGTGCCCCGTTCCTTTTCTCGCGCAAGGGCGGCAGCAGGCAACAGCAACGAAAACAAGAGAATGTTTTGGGCCAAATCCTGAATCGACGTGAACAGTTTCTCTTCATGGTTGGGGCTGAACCACACGCGCACTTCGTTTTCGACCAACGGCACATGAACGGTGCGTAGGTTCTGCGATACGG
>CAYQMZ010000919.1:1172-3074 GCA_964418725.1 uncultured Pirellulaceae bacterium | reverse complement strand
ATGCTAGAGATTGGCGTTGATGACGGATTGCCTCGCCACATAGCAGACTTTGACGTAACGAAGTTCTCCAATCGTAAGATCGTTGTTGGTCAGCATTGCTTCGGTTGTACCGCGGCGGCCGGGTCGGGGTGTTTGGGCGCCATTGAGATCTGACTGCGAAGTCCATCACTCGTTCTTCATCGGAGAGCGACCAAATGGGGCAATGAGCTGTTAGCGCAGCTGTCAACGCAATGATGCTGTGCCCTAAGTGTGCCGCTCTGGGGAGGGGGCTGCGTACCTGCCGTGGAGTTGGGGCAAGCATGACAATACGTACAGCTTTAGGGGAGATTGTCCCTGCATTTTAACGCTCAAAATTATCTGTCGTTTATGCGTCACGCTTGGCGAGCCGGCGGTGTTTCACTCATTAGGTGCGATGCCCATCCGATAGTGAGCGATGAATGAACAACGAAACTCGAGTCCGGACAATCAGAACTTGTCAGTGTTGTGGCCTTGCGATCTCTCCCCAGATCTGGGCGCAAATGGCCTGGGTTGGGATACAGCGAGACATGGACGATCGCTGCTTTGAGATGCGCAATTGTCGCTGCGGGTCGACGCTCTGCATGCCCTCCGGTCGGACGGATGGACGCTGAGCATGGCGTCTCGTCTTGCTTCTCTTATTCGCAATTTTTTTGAAATTGTCTTGCGTTCGGCGTCACCTTGCTGTGGCGAACGGTGTTGAACACTCAGGGGGCCAGCTTATTCCCCTTCGTGTTGTCCGGGGCAGCGTCAACGCAGGAAAGTCTTAATTGTGAATTGCAGCTTTGAGTTGGAAGCAGGTGAAACGTGGTTTGGGGTGCGTCAGCAGAACGTCGTAGAGCATGTCGATATGGTGATGCCGGAATCGGTGACTACCCCATGGCAAAGCTGGGGTATCGAGAGGGCGACGCGAATTCTTGTCGCATACTCAAGTAACTCAGTAGAGGATCCCATTGATATTCAAGTTTCGGTGAGTGGCTCAATTGCCGTACCCACTGAAACGGTTTCTGAGCCAGAGAGCATTCGGATGTTTGAATGTGGGACCGTGGTTGTAGGACAGTTGCGACTGACTTAGCTCGCCAGTGGAGACAACAAGAATGAAGCGGCGTCTAGGCTAGGTCTCGGAGCACTTCACGTTCGGCCGTGGCGTCGGCTGTCAACTATGGCGGGCAGACACGTGACGAAGGACGGCTGGCGTCTGCGGTCGAGCGTCGAGTGTTTCAGAAATCTATGGATTCGGGATCCGAACAAGTCCATGAACGCGGCGGCAGGTTGTGATCACATGTTGTAGAATTCGATGGATGAGAATGGTGGCTACTAACGCGGATCGATTGAACTTCGCAGTGACCGATAGAGCGAAACGGTTCTAGATACTGTAGCCGTGTGACCGGGCGACCAAGCAACGGAGCTGCCGGCAATCCACTCACTGTGACGTTTGGGAACTTTAGCAAGTAGTTTCACAACCTCCTCCAGGCAATAAGGTTAGTCGTGAGCGCTAAACTGACCACGAGCGAATTGCTTGAACTGGAGGCTCTGTGCACGCAGTTTGAAAAGGAATGGAGTCCAGACAGCAGTCTATTGGAGGCCTTTCTAGAGAACGCCACCAAACGGCAATTGCCGACGCTGGTTCGTGAACTGGTCGCCGTAGACTGTGAGCTTCTCCGAGAGCATGATCGCGAGTCGAGGTGTGAGTATTATCGGCATCAGTATCCCGACTTAAGCGATGAGATTCTCGCTGCGTGCAGTAGTTGCCCCGCCAAGATTGGCGAAAGCTGCACACCGGTAGCCAAGTTTCCAGAACGCCTAGGCGGCTATCGCATTGTCCGAGAAATTGGGCGTGGCGGAGTTGGGATCGTCTACGAGGCCGAGCAGGAGAGTTTGGATCGG
>CAYQMZ010000919.1:0-1162 GCA_964418725.1 uncultured Pirellulaceae bacterium | reverse complement strand
GATCAAAGCTATGGCGGCGCACGCAATGCTGTTGCCGAAGGCGGTTGAGAGGTTTCGCCGGGAAGCACGCGCTGTCGCAGGACTTCATCACTCGAATATCGTTCAGGTGTACGGTTCCGGCGAACAAGATGGCTTGCAGTACTACGCAATGCGGTTGGTCAACGGAATGAGCCTTGATCAGGTAATCGCTGCGCGCAGAAAACAAATTCGATCCGATGCCGCGGTTCCAAAGTCGGTAGCAGCCGTTTGGGAGTCGGTTGTTCCCGGAGATGGATCTGTCGCTTCGACGGCAGTCAATTCGCACTGTGCCAGGGTGGCAAACGTTGGTTTGCAGGTAGCTTCGGCGTTGGCTTATGCACACGGTCGGGGAGTTTTACATCGCGACTTCAAACCCGCGAACCTGATTCTCGAGGATGGCACAGTTTGGGTAACTGATTTTGGGTTGGCCAAGCTTTGTCAAGAAGAAGGAGATGCAACCAAAACCGGGGACATCGTCGGTACACTGCGTTACCTTCCGCCAGAGGCTGCAAACGGTCGCTGGGACGAACGCGGCGACGTGTACAGTCTTGGCGTGACGCTCTATGAACTTTTGACCGGGCAGCCTGCGTTTGGTGAGCGTGATCACTCTGCGTTGTTGACCAGAATCACGATTGGGGATCCGCCAGTTCGACCACGTGAGGTTCATGCGTCGATACCACGCGACATGGACACGATCGTGATGAGAGCGATTGCACGCGATCCGAACGACCGCTACCAGACACCGAACGACTTGGCGTACGACCTGCGGCAGCTACTACACGGCCAACCCATTGTTGCTCGGCGTGCAAATACGTTGGAACTACTTTGGAAGTGGGCTCGTAGGAAACCGTCATTGGCCGCACTTTTGGCCGTCGTCACGATGGTCGCCTTTATTGGTTTTCCGGCAGTCGCGGCACTATGGCTAAATGCGAAGACCGCGGAAAAGAATGCCGTGGTGGCGCAGCACAACGCTGAAGTGATTGGCTACGCCAGTTCGATGCAGCTGGCGCAGAGTTTCATCGAACAACGTAATCCAAGTGAAGCCCGTGCTCTGCTGAGTGCGTGGCAACAGCCAACCGGAACGGTCAACTCAATTCTGGATAGCCCACCGGCCGTAGAATTGGGCTGGGAATGGGACCACTTG
>CAYQMZ010000918.1:0-3080 GCA_964418725.1 uncultured Pirellulaceae bacterium | reverse complement strand
TCTTCCGCATTGGATCATCGGGCGCCAGATCGACGTACCGAGGGTGGAATGGCCACATGTCGTTGGAGTATGGGATGCCAAAGTACTCGTCGAAACCGTGATTCGTCGGCAGGAACTTTGGATGATGTCCGAGATGCCATTTCCCATAGATCGCGGTTGCATAGCCTTTTTGCTTGCAGAGTTCCGCGAGCGTCATTTCCTTTTCGTCGATGCCAACTTTTGCTGTCGGACCAAGCGCACCTTGGAAGCCGATGCGGCGATGGTAACAACCCGTTAGTAACGCCGCACGGGAAGCCGAGCACACGGCCGACGAAACTTGGAAGTCCGTAAACCTCATCCCTTGCGCCGCCATCTTGGTCAGATGCGGAGTCTGATACGCCTTGGCTCCAAACGGACCAATGTCTGCGTATCCCATGTCGTCGATGAAGATCACCACCACGTTTGGTGGCCGATCCGCGGCCTCGGTCTTGCTGAACCCACACACTACAGTAAGGGAGAGAAGTGTCAGGCAACCGACGAAGGCGTGGAATCGTCGACTCGTTCGAAAGAAACTATGTGAACACTTCATCAATTCAACAACCTTCAGGCTACTCGACGGAATGACAATGGAAAGATCGTAAGCGGCAAGACGGCCGAACGCAAATCATGGGTGACGTGGATTCACTGTCCAAATCTCAAACCAGGCGCGTGGTTCAGTTATGATGCTCTTCCACGGTCGCGCCGATGCCCTACCTGAGGATGACTGATGAACTCGCCCGCACAACTTCCGTCGAATCAATCCTTCCCGTTCGCACTTTGTCGTTGGGGCGTTCGCTGTCTTTCATTGCTGTGCGTTTCGCTGATTTTTCTGGTTGGTGGCGCCAACGCAGACGAACAATCGGGCAAGCAGTTTGATGGTCGTCCGTTGTTTGCCATGTTCAAGGAGAAGTGCACCCACTGTCACGGCGACGACGGCGTGACTGAGGGTGGTGTTGATCTGACAGGCATCCACTCGCGAGAGCAGTTGGTCGAAGACGCGGAGCTCTTGCAAAAGCTGTTGCGCGTGGTGGAAGATCGAGAGATGCCGCCGGCCGACGAAACGCCTTTGACCGAGGGTGAACGTGACGCAGTTACTTCCCTTTTGAAAGGAGTGCTGCCAGATGCACTTCGCCGGGTTCCGTTCAAATCGACGCCCATTCGGCGTATGAATCGGTTTCAGTACAACAACGCAGTCGTGGATTTACTGGAGCTTGATCGTGACATCTTTCAACTGAACGAGCGGTTGATGCGCCGCCGTGAGGACTACTTCAAACCGGCGACCAGAAAGATGCCGGACCGAGTTCGCGTCTCGTGTCGTCCGCTCAGTAAGGACATCGACAACCAGCGACCAGAAGGTTTTCGCGGCGTCGCGGCATTTCCACAGGATCAACGAGCCGAACATGGATTCGACAATCGAGCGGATCATTTGTCACTCTCGCCATTGTTGATGGAATCGTTTCTTCAATTGAGTCAGTCGATTGCATCAAGCCCTGATTTGAATCCAGACGAGTGCCGTTGCTGGGATCGGCTGTTCGCGGCGCCGGGGAAATCCGTGCGCGTACCCGCGGACGGAAAGTACGAAGCAGAACAGTCGCGTCATGTGCGAATTTCCCACAGTTCCGCAATGAAACCGAACAGGCAAGTGCTTCGGTTGGATGGCGAGAAGTGGAGCAGGGATGCGCATTTGTTTTGGAGGAATCGGAATGCCGACGGGCGGCTCGAATTGAGCTTCGACTCAAGCAGTCCGGCGACGGGTATTCGATTTCGTTTCACCAAAGCTCCAGACTACGGGCGCTTTGCGGTGCTCTTGAACGATCGCCAAATTGTCGAGGATGTCGATCTCTACGACACAGCCATCACGACGACAACGGTCGACGTAGTGGACGAGAGCATCCCAACAGGCGAGCTCACGCTGACGTTTGTCTGTCAGGGTAAGAACGAAGACTCAACGAAGCACTATTTCGGTTTGGACTTTGTCGAGCTTGTTGGTTGCGAGCCCGAGGTGAGCCCAGATACGGTTGATCATCCAAGGGAGATTCGGGAACGCCTCGGTTGGTTGCTTCGTCGTGCCTTCCGGCATCCAGTTGAAGACGAAACACTTGAACGCTTTACCACGTTTGCTAACCAGCAACGCGCCGCCGGCGAATCCTACGAAGCAACAATGCGCACGATCGTTGGGGCTGTCATCGGCATGCCTGAGTTCTTGTACTTGAATGAGTCCGCTGCCGCAGCAGCAAAGAAAACCAAGGAGGTCACCGATGAGCGTCCGAGAATTCAGGTCAATGATTTCGAATTGGCTTCGCGTCTATCGCAATTCCTGTGGAGCAGCATTCCAGACGACGAATTGCTAGATCTGGCCGCGGCGGGGCGGTTAAGCCAAGCCGATGTCTTGGAAAAGCAGATCGTCCGCATGATGGACGACAAACGATCGGCGCGATTCTGTGAGAACTTTCCTGGGCAGTGGCTGCAGCTGGATCGGTTGGTCACTGCGATTCCAGATCAAGCAAAGTATCCGTACTTCTATTACAACGGCTATCGAAGCAGCATGCACATGATGTCCGAACCACTGCTGTTGTTTGAGACTGTGTTCGTCGAAGACCGTTCGGTGATGGAGTTGCTCGATCCTGAATTCACTTGGCAAAGCAACATGCTGAAGGCGAACTATGAGGGTCACGCGAACGGGAATATCGAAGTCCAAGTTCAAACGTTTCAGCGTGTCCCACTGGAAGATCCACGTCGTGGTGGCGTGATCACCAACGCGGCAGTGATGACGATGACGTCGACGCCAACGCGAACGCAACCGATCACGCGGGGAGCTTGGGTCAACGCGGTGATCTTCAACGATCCACCGGAACCACCACCGGCGGACGTGCCGCCACTGCCCGAATCGAACGCGGAAGAGCTTGAGAAAATGACGATTCGCGAACGACTTGCCGCACATCGGCAGCGTGCGGACTGCGCCGGCTGTCACAACAAGATCGATCCGCTTGGCTTCGTGCTCGAGAACTACGGTCCGACCGGAGTTTGGCGGGACAAGTACGAGAATGGACGCGACGTTGATG
>CAYQMZ010000917.1:0-3080 GCA_964418725.1 uncultured Pirellulaceae bacterium | reverse complement strand
ATGCAGGGTCGCCATTCACAAAACGTTTTGTCAAGCCAACAGGCGAATCACTTCCTCGTATGACGTTGCTGGTTCGTTGGTCCGATGGCCGTTCAGGCGGGACTGGTCGTGCTCACGCTCGCTGTAGCGGACAGCGTGGTCTTCCAGGTAGTCCTGTGCGTAACGCAGCGGTTTGCCCCATTCAGGGACATCGGGGTCCTTGTCGGCTCCTTGCTCAAGCAGAAACTTGACCATTTCGACGCGGCCTTGACGAGCAGCGTAGCCCAACGCGTTCGTTCGGCTTTGAACGTCGATCAGATGGATGTCAGCGCCCAGGTCGATCAACATTTTGGCTCGATCGAGATCTCCTTCTGCCGCTTCTGCATGCAAGAGCGTGCGTCCCCACCAGTCAGGTCGGTTCACGTCATGTCCGTAGCGAATTAGGGCTTCCATTGCTTCGCGGTCGGCACGCCCATGCGGTCCGAGTCCCCACCAAAGGTCCTTTAAACGATCCGTGCCGTAGTTCTTCGCCCAGCTTTCGACAGTCTCCAGATCCTCGATCCAATGGACCGGATACACTTCCTCGGTGAGTTCTTGTGGGAGTTTGGCAAAATCCACTTCGTCGGGATCGACGGCTCCGTATTCGATCAACAGTTCGTAGGCCTCGCGCGCCGGGTGATTTCCCCACTTCTTATGATCGACGATTGCACTGAGGCAACAGCCCGTTGAATCGAGACTGCCATTCGGGTTTGCACCAGCTTGAAGCAGCAGTCGCATGATGTCGTGACGCCAGTTCTCCGTCGCAATGTAAAGGGCATTGCCGTGGGCACCGTTTGGAGTGGGCCAGTTTGGGTCGGCTCCGAATTCGAGCAGCATCTCAACGATCTTCGCGTTCCGTTGTTGCGTTGCGACAGTTAGTACCGGATCGTCGCCAATGCCATGGTCGTTGATGTCCGAGGCATCGGCAGTCAATCGGTCGCGGAGGTCATCGGTTAGTCCACGAGTCGCTAACGCCTGTAGGTTCGGAACGACACCGCGGTGGAGGAGCAGGGGAATCGCCGCGGAGAAGTATTTCGCAGCGTAGTCCATTGGAGTCCAACCGTGCACCGTTTTGGCGTCCAGGGAAATGCCGCGTTCAATCAATGCCATCACGAGGATCAAGTTCTGCGCTTCCAGGGCCACATGCAGCAACGTCAAGCCTCGGCGGTCCGTGGCTTCCAGCAGTGTGGCGTCGGCATCGATCGCTGCGAGCACGTTCGAGTTAGACTCTTCTTCCGCATTCCACGACGTGGCTTTGTCGCCTCGGATCAAGTCTCGCAAACGTCCGAATTCTGTGTGGAAATTCGGAGTCAGACTGTCTTTCCAGCTATCGAGGGAATCGACTAGCTCACCAAAGCCGCGACGGCGCATTTCGTTTCTGGTCGTTCGGTAGCACCATTCTCGCGTGTGGTCGAACAGCCATCGTTGGCGATCTGTCTCGAGCATTAACTGCATGATTTCGAGATGCCCTTCACGCATAGCAACGTCGATCGGCTTTGCGTACCAAATCTGAGCATGCACGAGGTTGGGATCGGCATCTAACAGTCGCCGAGCTCTTTCAAGATCACCGTCGGCACTTGCGCAGAACAACGCCCATGCGTCGTCGCCATCGACGACAACTCCGTCGCGCCGATATGGACGTCCCTGCATAAACCAAGGCTGGGACATGCGAGCGGAGTTGGGGCTGGTTGAATTCATTCGGGCATTTTACCGGTGGGGCGATCGAATGGGCGTCAGGAGGGGGGATGGCTGCCGCTGGTTTGCTGCTATCTGCGTGTGTTTTGGGGGCAGTTGACGACAAATTGGTGAAGACAAGCTTTGAGCAGATTTTTTCTGTCCCCAGTGTCTGTCTCTTACGGAAGCTTCAAAAGGCTTTAGGAGAAAGAGACCAACATGAACAAAAAACGGCGAAAACAGATCTCCCAGGACAACAAAATTCGACGGGGACGGCTGGAGAAGCTTGAAGATAAAGTTTGTTTGACAGCATCTGTCGCGTTTACCGATGGCGTGCTGGTTATAGCTGGCGAAGCAGACGGCCCGGTGGAAATCACCATTAACGACGCCAACGAGCTGCAGGTCACTGACAATGGCGTGTTGTTGGGGGCGTTCAGCCAGGTTACTGACCTGAACATTGAACTGGATGCCGATGAGGTAGCCAGTCCAGTTTCCAATCTAAGTCTTTTCATGGACGGGGCACTCGCGGAAGACCCTGCAATCGTCGAGTGTACGCTGACGGACGGCACGGTTTCTGAGTGCTACGAGATCACGGTTGTCGGTACACCCGTCAACCACGATGTCGGGCCATTCTGTCCCACGGATGTCACCGATGGTGAGGAAGCCGGTGGTCTATGGCTCGACGGCGAAAACAGTTACGTAATCGACGGCGAGTTCTTTACCGAGTTGGCCGAAATCTATGGCGACGAGCTGTGGAATAATCTGGTGAATGAGGACGGTTCGATCAACGTGATCGACAACGCCGAAGATTTCCAAGTAGCCGCTCGCCCCGACATCACCGAAGAGTTTTACTACCACTGCGTGGATGGCAACGTTGAGTGGGTGAACGGAGGCGTACAGCCAACTACGACGATTCAGATTCCGGTAAATCCCGTAGCGACGGGAGAGCCCACTATCGAGTTCGCGGAGGGTGGGCACGCCAACATCGGTGTGACCTTCAACGGAGCTGCACTGTCAGGTTCTGCGGACATGGCGGCCATCTTGTCCTCCTACACGATTGCCGCGTTCGATGATTGTGGCGGACATATCAACCCGGCTCTTGGCTACCACGTGCATGGCACAGCGGGATGTTCCGACGTCGGAGAGGTCCCCGAGGGAGAGACTGCGCCGTTTGCCTTGGCGGTGGATGGCCACACGATCCATGCGCCACATGACGAGGAAGATGACGTTGAGCTGGATGAATGCAACGGACACTACTCGGACGTATATGGTTATCACTATCACGCCAACCCACTGGATGAAAACGCGACGCTAACTTGCCTGACTGGGGTTACGGCCGAAGGGCAGGGTGGTGGTCCAGGCGGCGGTGGAGGTGGTCCGGGTGGCGG
>CAYQMZ010000916.1:0-3091 GCA_964418725.1 uncultured Pirellulaceae bacterium | reverse complement strand
AAAGCGTGACCGGTTTTCCTTGGGAGTTCGTCGACTTCCGTCGATTTGAAACGGCCCATGCATTCTGTGAATCATTTGTTGCAGGATGAGGTTGGAACTGCCAGGAAAGTTGCTCGTTGGTGTTCTTCGCCTCCAGGAGATCTGTTGCGATCTGGGTCGCCCAGCCTACGACCGCCTGGGGAATGTTTGCTTGATCGTTCGCGCTGCTCTTCAGGCTCTGCAGCAGCTCAACTTGAAGATCTCGATCGTCGGCAAATGCGCGGCGGGCTGCGGCAACGACGGAGTTTGCCGTTTCTTCGTTGACACCTTGCATTGCCTGCCGAATGTATTCGCCCGCCTTCTCTTTGTTGGAACTTACAAGCGTGGAAATGTTCTTTGCTAAGAAGGTGTTTCCGGCGGCGTGACGAAGCGAAAGACAAACGTCTGCGAGGATTGATATCTGTTCGTTTGTGGCGTTGGCCGCCGTGTTTGCAAAGCTGAGTTCGTCGTTTAAGTGATCGCGTAAGGCCATTCTTGCAGCATGTCGCAGGTGTGGGTCCGTTGAGGAGGTGCTTTGAATGATCGAGATGAGGCCGGAAATCTGGTCCGGATGCACACACCGAGACGACGCCAAGGCTGCGGCTCGACGGAC
Source organism: uncultured Pirellulaceae bacterium (assembly GCA_964418725.1). Lineage (GTDB taxonomy): Bacteria > Planctomycetota > Planctomycetia > Pirellulales > Pirellulaceae > CAYNJG01. Next base: position 2,460 of record CAYQMZ010000916.1, on the reverse strand, counting down.
AAGCGGGCTGTGATCTTCGAAGCCTAACTTCATCCACATGGCGGTTTGTTGAGATGACTTCGCCTGTTCACCAAGGACGCGAAACAGATGACTGCGAACCAATGGATCGGAGTCAGCGATAGCTGCATCGATCAATTCGTCACCAAACGCGTTCAGGCGATTCAGGCACCACATTGCGTGCACTCGCTGCTCTAGGTTTGTTGGTTCATTGAAGGCCGCCTTTAAGGGCTGAATTGCCACGGGGCCCAGTTCGTCCACCAGTCGATCTGCAGCCTGCATCCGCCGCGTCGACAAGTCGGAACTGAGTTCAGCGATCAAACTTTTCACAGGCAAGTCAGCGATTGTTGGGGATTGGTTGGCTGCCGCGTTGGCTCCCTCGTATGAGATGCGCCAGATTCTGCCGCTGGTTCGATCGCGACCCGGGTGGGTAAGCGGGACTTCGTAGTGACCAATGATGCGATTGTAAAAATCCGCGACATAGAGGGCACCATCGGGACCGAATTTCAAATCAACTGGGCGAAACCAGGAGTCGCCCGCGATCAACAGGTCAGGCTCCTCTTGTGCCGTGATACTTGAGCCTTCGTAGATCAGCGAATTCCGATTGATGCGGCTGGTCATGACGTTGCCGCCGAACGTGTTGTTCAAATAGGCCTGCGGGAAGTTCGTGCCCGCGGTGGCAATGGCGATTCCAGCAATGGCCGTCGAGCCGTGCAGGTGGTTCATGACGTCAGGGACGTAGCCCAGTCCATCGTGTGGCTTGCCAAAGCTGTCGTAGAAGCCGCCTTGCATTAACAGCGTGACCGGCTTTGTATGACAATCCGCGGACAGCAAATCTCCGCGAGCATCGTAGGCCAATCCGAAGGGGTTCACTTGTCCGTGCGTGAAGTGCTCGATCCGCGAGCCATCTAGTTTGATGCGGAATGTGTTACCAGAATGCATCACCACGCGATTGCCGTCTCGGCCTGCGACGCTGGATTGATTGTTGAATCCGTGGCATGAGTAGAGCCAACCGTCGTAGCCGCGTAGGAAATTGTTGCACATCCCGTGCGTATCACGCGTGTGATCAAATGGGCCGTAGAGTTTTTCTCGCGTGTCGCACACGCCATCGTCATCGGTGTCTCGCAAATGCCAGATGAAGGGAATGCTGTAGCAGATGACCCCGTCCTTGTATGGGTGCAGTCCGATAGGAATATTGAGTCCATCTGCGAACGTGGTGACCTGGTCGAATTGTCCGTCACCGTCTGAGTCTTCCAAAACCTTTACCGAGTCTCGACCAGCTTGACCGACTTCGACCGGATACGGGTATTCGACCGTGCTGGTTACCCACAATCGGCCTCGGGCGTCAAAGGCCAAGTTCATGGGTTTGTTGATCTGTGGTTCGGCGGCGACTAGTTCTGCCTTAAAGCCGGGCGGAAGCACAAACGTGGCTTTTTCTTCCTTGGGTGTCAGTGGTCCGGTCTCGCGGACACCTCGTGCAAAATCTTCGGTACCAGGAGCGTCTGCCGCCAGCGGTAGTTTGGCGTTGGGATACTCGTAACTTGTCGGCTTGGCCGCGCGATTGAGCAACACATGTGTCCCTAGCTTATTGCCGATCACGATGTCGTTACGGTTGTCCCCGTTGATGTCTCCGACGGTTAGTTGCGTTCCAACGCCGACACGGTTGTCGATCAGATTCGCCTCAAATCGCACACCGCTTGGCGACCGTACCGTTCGAAACCAATATAGAACGGGCAATTGAAAGGCTCCGGGGTCTCCGCCGCCATGCGCATAGAATCGTTTGCCGGTTACTAGATCCTTGATGCCATCGCCGTCGATGTCGACGAGTGCCAGGCCGTGCATTTGTGAGATTGCCGGTAGTTGTTGCTGCGGGTTGGGCTGGTCCGTCAGGATCGGGTGCGGCACCCAGAGCATGTCGTCACCTTCGCCACGTCGTTCGAACCACGTCAGGCCGTAGGCGTGGGCGTTCTGCACAGAAACCACGTCATTGTCGCCATCGCCATCGAAGTCATAGGCGAACATCTGAGAGCCGCCGGCTTGTGCGAAACGATGCGCGTGCTCTCGGAAGCCATCTGCCACCGGTGTCTGTTGTTGGTGCCAGCCGTTGGTCTCGAGCACGTCGGACTTGCCATCGCCGTCGACGTCTCCAACGCCCAGTCCATGAGTGAAGACTCCGAAGCCACCTTTCTCGTTGATTTGCGTGAACTTCCAACTCTCATAAGGAGCACTCCAGTCTGGTGTCGCAAAGCCAAACACGCCTCCGTGTACGCAGACCAGTTCCGGTTTGCCGTCGCCGGTAAGATCCGTGAGTGTCGGAGACTCGTTGCCGACATCACGGAGTGCGAGGTGACTCTTCCAGTGTGCCTTGTGCGTATTCGCGTTGTCGTTCGAAGGTGGGGTTGAGGTCGGCGCAAAGACTCCAGGGTTTTCGTACCACCGTGCTGGTTGGCCTGGCATGCCGAT
>CAYQMZ010000915.1:2822-3094 GCA_964418725.1 uncultured Pirellulaceae bacterium | reverse complement strand
CGATGACACCGCTACTTTCTATGGATCGGGAGCGACTGACACATTCGTTGGCCTAGAGAACCAAGACCAATTCAGAACAGCCAATCAGCTATTTACGGCTAAGGGATTTACGTCGGTCGACGTGCACAGCGGCGGCGGTCAAGATCGAGCCATTCTGTACGACACATCGGCCGACGATCAACTGATCGGAACGCCCAAGAAAACGACACTTGCGAACAACGGCAACCGCACGCGCAGTGTATTCTCCTACGTGGACGTTCTGGCAATCGCGA
>CAYQMZ010000915.1:0-2812 GCA_964418725.1 uncultured Pirellulaceae bacterium | reverse complement strand
CGGGGTCCCCGGCCGGGTAGATCGCTTGTTGGCGGCTCCAAACTTCTCAGAACTCGTCGGGCATAGCTACAAAGTTCGCGTCGAAGACTTCGAGTCAGACACGGCCCAATCAACGGATGGCATCGATGAAGCAATGCTCACCGAGCTAACCAGCTTGGATACATTCTTCGCAAGCGGCCCAATCGCCGCGGTATCAGGTAGTCGTGATGATACGGCAGATGGATTCGCCGGAGTCGTCGCCCAGATCGCAACCAACGAGTCGCCATCGTCCACTATCGAGTCCTTGGACTTTGTACTCCGCAATATCGGCGACTGGACAGACTAGCGGAACTGACGTTCGCTTTGTTCAGAAAAACGTTGCGTTTCAAATGCACCGCGTCCCCTATGGCCAGCCAGTCTATGGTGCACTTTCCAGTTCCTCCAATCGCTCAACGATAAGCGACTGAATGCTGTCCGTAACGCGCGGTTGTAACTCTTTCAGATACTCAGCATCTTCAAGCAACCGCCGCTCTTTCACATAGGCCTCGACTTCCGTCGATTCGAAACCAGCCTCCAAATGAATGGCCGTCAATCGGTTACGCGTCTCGACGTGCAGGTCCTCATCCGCCAGCATCTGTTCGATCACGTTTCTCCATGGAATGACGTTCTTTTGCACCTCTCGGTGCGCTGCCATGCGAGTTTCATAGGACTCGGATGATAGTCGGGCAATTACTTTCTGAGCCTCAGTTTGCACATCCCCATCAGGTTTGCGCAACATCGCGGCGACTGCATCGGTAACGCGAGAATCAAATCGTGAAAGAGGTACGTTCACTCCTACGCCCTTCAGCATATCTGCGAAGTCGGCTGTAAATTCAGGGTACGACGCAATCATGTCTTCGTAGCTGCCCGCTTTAAATGCATCGTTGCGACTGGCGCAGGTGTGAGCAACAGCAACTTTCCCGTCATTCGATTGTGCAAACAACATCGTACGACCGTCAGCTCGAAAGATGATACTCAATCCCTTTTTATGGTGATCCTCGACAATCAGTTCATGAAACGGTTGCCCGGTTTCGCGGATGGAAATCCGAAAGTCGTCCGGGCTCCGCCACATTGCCAAAGCCATATCGGGTCCCCGACCGGTCCAGTGCATATCCTCGCCGCTCCCTCCGCCGCCTCCGCTGTTGGCGTTCGAAGCGATCTTCAACCCTTCAAACAACTCGCCTTCCGGAGAGTTCGTCAAGAAGTTCCCAGGGCCAAACAAGTCGCCTTGGCGTTCGAGCATCTTCTTTGCAAGTTCCTCGGGGATACCTCTCTTCAGCATTCCATCCAACCGCTCCTTTTCGATGTCCTCTTCGGTTTTCTCTCCGGTTGCCTTGAACCAATGGTCTCTATCAACCGCAAGTCGATCATCCCGCCAGGTTAGATGAAGCAACGAGCCGATCTCATCTGTGAGCTCTGAGATAGCTCCCTCCGCAACAACGTCTTCCCCGTAGCCGACGTCGCAAGAACAGGCCGTCAAGGCAACAACCATGACAAGCTTAGACCAACTTAGTGACGAACCAATTCTCAAATGCATCAAGGTATTCTCCTGAAGAAGTTGGCCCCAAGTTGCCGGCGGCCAGAATGTCAGCAAGGCTTTCGATTACGACTTGAACTAGTGAATCCGCATCCCCAATAGACGCCAATCCTTCGCTTCCCCAGGATCTCCGCCTAGTTGCTTCACGATTCGGCGAGCCTTCGTGACATCCTCGCCCGCGATCTTGACTGCCTCACGAAATTGCCGCGGTATGTCGAATCGCACTCGCCCACCGTATTCCTTTTCAAACTTCTTTCGCAACTCCTTTCCTTCAGCTCCGTTGCCGGCCTGCATCATCTCGCGTCGCATACTCTTTTCCCCGTCTTTCCACTTGCGAAACGCTTCCAATGTTTGTTCCGCGACTTCGTTCTTTTGCTTCAAATTGGCCAGAGCGTCAGCCAACTTCCACCCGTCGGGAACTTCGACAACATTCCATTCGATCTTTTCTGCAGGAGGCTTCGATAGTACGTCCGGAATTACGAGCGATGTGGTGGAAGCCGTTCCGTACTTGGGGCCAAACCTCTCAACAGGTCCGGCTGGAGCTTTTTCACCAGGCATACGACCGACATGATGTGTGCCCCATACGAATACCATCAGCTTGCCAATAGAGTTCGCCAAATCCGTTCCGGCCACCTTGTCGAACGACTGAGCATTCTTGTCAACTAGCGTTTGAGCAGCCGCGAATTGATATTCCTGCCGTGCAAAATGTTCGTCCTTCCACTGCAGGTCGTTAGCCTTTGCTCGCGGAACTTCTATCTGGGCGAGGCGGAGGACTTTCGCATACTGAAACTGCTTCAGTCTTTGTTGCACCACAATCTGCCGTAGTCGCTGGAACTGTTCACGCGATAAACACGCACGCAGACTGGCAATCATTTCAGCTTCGGCAGCAGCTTTTTGATCAACCATCCGTCGCTGCGCATCTTCATTGCCACCTCCTCGAAACAGATCCCGCATGGAAAAACGGTTTTGCCTTCGGTGCTCGGAGGCCGCCTTCTTCACCGTCTTGCATGTTTCCAAACTGGCGTTCAGTTCATCGAGCACTTCGGGATGGTTGGCGAATCGCATCATTGTGTCGTCGATCGCAAGCTCCTCGAATGGCCCAAACGTGTCCTCCTCGTTCTCCGGTGGCTCCTGAAAAATGAATTCCTTGCCACGCAGCGATTCGATGTCGACATCTCCGAGCCATGACTCTAGTTGTCGCGTTTCGATCTCGCGGCGAGTATCCACCAGCAGTTCATCGATGCCCTTTTTGTTCTC
>CAYQMZ010000914.1:2610-3096 GCA_964418725.1 uncultured Pirellulaceae bacterium | reverse complement strand
CCCATGCATCGGGAAGCCTAGAACAGCCCACAAGCCCGCCAAACAAGTCGCTAAGCGGTTGCCGATTCCTTGGCTTTAGCAGCCGGCTCGTCTTTCGCGAGCTTGTATTCGACGGAATCAAGCAATGCCAACCAACTGGCCTCAATGATATTTTCGCTGACGCCAACGGTTCCCCAGTGCGAGTTACCATCGGAGCTTTCGACAATCACGCGAATGCGTGCAGCGGTCCCCGCTTCCGAATTCACCACGCGGACTTTGTAGTCCAGCAACTTCAGATCTTGCAGCGACGGATAGAACGGCTCCAGTGCTTTCCGCAATGCGGCGTCCAACGCATTTACAGGACCATCTCCTTCGGCCACCTCATGCTTTACTTCCTCGCCAACCCGCAGCTTAATGGTCGCCTGTGTTGTGACTCTCGCCTCGCCGCCCACGTCTTCGCCCATCACTTCGATGTGATACTTCAGTGGTGAAAAATGCTTCAGATAG
>CAYQMZ010000914.1:0-2600 GCA_964418725.1 uncultured Pirellulaceae bacterium | reverse complement strand
CTTCTGCGGCCTCGAACTGATAGCCACGATTCTCCATCACCACGACCTCTTCCAGAATCTTGCCCATCAGAGCTTTGTCTTCCTCGAGGTTGTACTTCGTGGTCTTGGCAATGATGTTCGAGCGACCGGATAGCTCGCTGACCAATACGCGGCGTTCGTTCCCAACAGACTCCGGCTCGATATGTTCGTAGCTTGAAGCCGCTCGATTGACGGCGTGCACGTGCATGCCGCCTTTGTGGGCAAAAGCACTAGGGCCAACGAAAGCCTGTCCGTTGCGTGGGTACATGTTGGCGGTTTCGTAAACGAATCGAGAAAGCTCCGTAAGCCTTTCGACCGATCCCTCTCGCAGTACCTCGTACCCCTTCTTCTTCACCGCAAGGTTCGCAGCAACCGAGATCAGGTCCGCATTCCCACAACGTTCACCAAAGCCATTGATGGTGCCTTGCACTTGAATCGCGCCGGCGTCGACGGCCGCCAGCGAATTGGCAACCCCCAATTCACAGTCGTTGTGACAATGGATACCGATTGGGATATCGACCGCTGACATCACCTCTTTTGTGAGCTCGGCGATTTCCTCTGGCAGTGTGCCTCCGTTGGTGTCGCACAAAACAATCATCGCGGCGCCGCCTTCGGCCGCTGCCTGAATCGTCTTCTTCGCGTATTCGGGATTCAGCTTCCACCCATCAAAGAAATGTTCCGCGTCGTAGATCACCTCGCGTTTCGCTTCGTTCAAACACGCCACGCTCTCGCGAATCATGGCAAGGTTCTCATCGAAGGATACACGCAGGACCTCCTCAACGTGGAAAGCTGAGGTTTTGCCCACAACCGTGATACCGGGAGCCTGCGACTTGATTAGCGCTACCATGCCGGGATCGTCATCGGCTTTCACTCCACGACGACGCGTCATCCCAAACGCGCATAGTGTCGCGTTGGTTAGTGGCTGTGCTGCCATACGAGCAAAGAACTCGACATCCTTTTCATTTGAAAGCGGATAGCCGCCTTCGATATAGTCGACGCCGATTTCATCAAGACGCCGCGCGATCATCAGTTTGTCGTGCAGCGAAAAGCTGACGCCTTCTCCCTGACTCCCGTCTCGCAATGTCGTGTCGTAAATTTGAACGCGCCGCATGGCTAATCTCATTTCGTTTCGTTGCCCGTTCGATCGGCGACGGGCCAGTTCAAATCAGGTCGAACTAAAAAAAAAGCCCCGAAGCCGTGGCCTCAGGGCTGTGTTTGATCGTTGCTGCCGACTTCCCTAAAACCTACCGCTCTCGCCCGGAATCGCCACGACGACGACTCCGCTAATAATGATCGGAATGAGGGGTTGATAAGACATTCAGGAAGCTCCGTACAAAACCGGACAACTCAGAAACATAGAAGTTCGCGACGAATGTGTCAATTCTGTGGGTTTCCGAATCTGAGCTAAAGGCCATTTGGCTCACCAATGCGAGCGGTATCGATACTCGCGTTAACGTCGCACGCCGGTTTCGACCGCGCCTTCATCACACATAGACCGCCAGCAAACACTGCGTAAGAACGCCGCAGCTGCAATTCCCCCGGAATAGGTGACAGCTAATCATCAAGCGAGGAACCGAGCCCAGGGCCACGCTGGGAATCCTTGTTAAGTCGGTTCTTTTAGGAACGAATGCAACGTTGTGCTACAAACAAGTTTCCGGGCAGATCCCGCCGGGGGCGACAAGAGAAAAACAACCGATGCGCACTTTCATCTCGTGCTGGGCGATACTTACGCTCGCCGCACATGTCGCACTTGCGACCGATCCACCGACTAACCAGGGCACCAGCCAAGCAACCGAAATCACATCGGCTTCTCAGTCAACAGAGACTCTCGGCGATCTCACAGAGACCTTCTATCAACACATCAGTGTTCAGCGAACACCACAGTACATCGTCCAAGGGCTAAGAACTGGCCAACAGATCCAGTATCACATTTCGTCCTTGTTCAAGGTCTATGAACCAGACGATGAGGGCTACCACAAAGTCACACAGTTGATTGAATCAACGAAACTGGTCAAAGCCGATCCGCTGTCACGCAGCGTCTTTCAAAACTCGCTCGCGGAGATGAAGGGTCGTACGCTCACTTACACCGTCACCGAATCTGGCGAGATACTCTCTGTCGCTGGGTTTCAACAGACAACAGAGACAGTGGCGGTAAACCAGAATAAACAGAAGGGCCTACTTGTCACCAGCGTCCTTGATGAAGACGGCTGGAAAGAGCTCGCGCAGCTCACGCTCTTTCAACCTCCCGCGAAGAAATCGAATAAGCCATTCAAACGCCGAACGACGCATGACTGGGGGAGTCTTGGAAGTTGGTACGGAGAGACCCAATTCAAGCCTCATTCGAAACGATCAAAACCAAAGCAATATGACTATCAACACAGACTAGACTACATTGCGCCGGCACGCGACGGGCAGGCCAACGATGGCGTTCAAGGGCTCCCATTCGCAATCGAGAATGCCCAGTTCCAGATGAAGACGGGCGTCGGCGAGATCCTTTTCGACCACAAAAAGGGCTACGCGACGGCCATTCGTGAACGGTTCCATGCACGTGGGAAGGTGAGCACCAAGATGCTGGGACAAAC
>CAYQMZ010000913.1:0-3105 GCA_964418725.1 uncultured Pirellulaceae bacterium | reverse complement strand
CTTTTGCGGGACACAACCGTTCCGTTTTCACTATTCAAATCCAGAACCCAGACACGATCCTTTACACGGAACAAACAGCAGTGCTGTCCAGACAATCGATCGTCTTGCAAAACGATTCCGCAAGGTGCCTTACGCCCCACAAGCACAGGGCGTTCATCTTGGATTTGTACGTAACGCCGGAGGCCATCTGCGAGCCAAGTCATGGCATACAGTGAATTCGCTGCCTCGCCATTCGCCTCGTTTTCCTGTGACCCGGCCGTGTCGAAATCCAACGACGAAGTCTCCCCGCGTTCGTTAGCCGCATCGGTTTGTGACTCAGGCTGTAGAAAGGTCACCTGATAGGGGCCTAGTGAGATCGGCTCGTCAATCTCGACTCGCAGGGTTCGCCCGGCGTTCTTTGACTTGCCCGAGAGCACGACGCCGCGAATACCTCGCCCTGTCCGCAAAAAGAGAATGGCTCGCCGCGCGATTCCAGGCAGGTGGACGTCGCATCCTTTTGAGGATCCGAAGAGCGCGAACGGCTGCTCAACCGTTCGTTCGTTGACGTTTCCGTCTTCATGCTGGACGCGAATACGGAGAGGCGTTGGTGACCAATATTCGTTCGGCACGACTACTCAGTTGTCTGGCTGGTTCAGGCAATTGGAAAGAGCCAAATCTACTTCCAGTTCGCAGCAAAGCCAAGAACTTGCGATCGTCTCCTGCGTTCAAAACATGAAACGCGGCAGGACGAAACCGTCTGAACCAAGGGACTCCAAGGGAAGGCTCAGCGGAGCAGGGGACTGATGATTCCTACCACACCAAGCAACAGCAAAAGTACCATTGTAACGCGGCGTAGTCGTGTTCGCCCAAGTAAACTCCCGGCGCGCAGCCCCAATTGCGTGACGATCAGAACTAGCGGTATCAACAGCAGTGCGCTGCATATCGCCGTCACGATTCGTTCACCGAACGCAAAGTACAGCAGGCCTAGTGCGATCGGAATTGAAAGCAAATACATAACAAACAGGAACGAGCGAGTTTTCTGTGTGCTCCAGTCGTGAGCCTGAATCCAAAGGACCATCATCGGGCCTCCGGTTCCCGTCAGTCCCGCAAAGAATCCGGAAGTTAAGAAAGCCAAAAGCATCCAACCGAAATGCAGACGTTTCGTCGGCCGAGGTTTGAGCAAGAGGATCAGTAACACGCAACCCAGCACAACGCCACTTACCATCTGGCGAATCGACTCTTGGGGTAAGTCCTCAACAGAATGAAGCACCACGACACCCAAGGGCAGTGACATCAACCGCAAGGCAATGGGCCACCTCATCGCCTTCAAGTCGATCTGATTTCGAAAGCGGTAGACTCCCAGACAGTTCTGCGGAATGGTGGCGGTCAGCAGGGCCGTTTGGGCTTCGGGAACACCGTGACCGAACCACAACATCAAAGGGACGATCACCAGTCCACCGGCGAACCCCGTGGCAGATTGGACAAAGACGCCCAATCCGACTACCAAAGCGAAGGACACTAGCTGGTCGATGGGAAATAGCGGCACGGTTGGCTGCTCTGTCTGGAGTCCACCTTACGCCTTGACCGAACATGGGCCGAGACAAGCGTACTTGAGGGCGCAATACACTCCGACAGTGTAGCCGCCGTCCACGAAAAACAAGAGTGGCAAGCGGCCTAAGCGTTTAGTCAAACGACGTGCTTTGAAGCCGACTAGTTCGAGTAATACGAACTGCCGGTCTCACGTGGAGCATCAAACACCGGAATTCTCAACCCGCCGTCGATAACCTGGAACCCCTTAACGTTAGGAGGATCCGTTTCGTCGTTCGCTGGTTCGAAACGCACGCTCACCATGTGTGTCTTGAACTTCAGGCCGGCAAGCTGCGAGGGAGGTTCGGTTGGCGAAGAGACGCTGAGCTTCGCCTTATCGGAATCATCGACACCGAGTTGACGTTGCAAGCGATCGATCGAACTGTCCGGGACCATTGTTGCCGCCAAACTGTCCGCAGGCAGGTCGCTAACGGGCGATTCGCCATTGGCGTCTTTGGAAGCAACTGTTGGAGCGGGTGCTGTCCAGGGGACTTCGCCACCGTTGTCAGCTAGAGCTGGTTTGTGATCGACAGCCGTCAGTAATACGGGCGGCATATCTCCAATGATCAATTTGCTTTCGAGCTCTTCGACTTCGTCCCGCACGTCATCAATGTCAACGTCGACTTCTACCACGTCTTGAATTGACGCAAGTTGGGCGGCGTCAGTTGCCTCAGCCATTTGTGCTTGCACTTCGGCAGCGTCTCTACCTTTCGCGAAGGCGAACAGCCATGCGACGCACAGAAGTACGCCGGCAAGCAGCGCTTTGAACCGAACTTCCAAACGTTGTTCACTGGACAAGCCAACGGCGCTGTGGTCAATGAAGTCGCCCGCTTGCGGAATGTGCGCTTCGATTGCCGCCAACTCGTCATCATCGACGACAAGATGCAGGTCACCTTCGTCTTCCACGCTGTAGTGGTGTTCATCGATTTCGACTTGGACGAAGCCTTCAAAGTCACTTTGCTGGTCAAAGTCGTTTTGAGATCCGAACGGATCTTGTCTTGCCCATCGTTCAGCCTCTGCATCAAACGACTCGACCTGGGTTGGCTCGGTATAGGCTTCTTCGGTTTCGCTCTCGGAAAACGACGAGATGCCCCCGAATTCTGAATCGAGGACAGCAGTTTGTTCGACGTCCTCGTCTGGGATGTCGAAATCAGATTCACGGATTGGCGGCGTAAAATCGGCCATCGCACCTGGAGCGAACAAACTCAGCCCGATGTCGTCGGCCACGTCCTGCAGGACCATGGGCCGGAGCCCCTCCGCCCCTCGTTCGAAGAAGTCCACCTGGAACTTGAGGATGCTCTCCATCACCCGACGGATGGTCTTCCGCCGCTTGTGGATGCTCTTGATCAGGAACTCGGCGCCTCGCAGCTTGTCGAGCAGGTACTCCTTGTCCGACTTGGTCGCCTTGGCCATCACGTTCTGGTAGTACCGGCTGATCCGGAGGTCGGGCATCCCGTCCTCGTTCAGCAGGACCTGCCAGGTGCCGTCGTGCTTGGCGACGTAGATGTACGGCGTGATGTAGCGCGCGTCGGCGCCCGT
>CAYQMZ010000912.1:0-3114 GCA_964418725.1 uncultured Pirellulaceae bacterium | reverse complement strand
AGTTGCTTCGGGCCGTAGATGCCCCAACGCGTTCGCCCCGCGTGATCGTGCAAGCTGAAATCATAGGAAATGAGATGATCAATATTCGCGCGGACCAACTCGCGAACGGCCGACTTCTCTTTTTCCGTGGAAGCGACTAGGTTGTAGTACAACGGGTAGAAGAAATAGTGGCCATCTAGTTCGTCGGAACTGGTATCACTCTTCCAGTAATAGGCACCGTCAGCAGACTCCGGCCATCGCGGCTCGTAGACTCGCCAGGCCCCATCGTCTTTTCTTTTCTCCCGTTGACCTTCCAACGAATAAGAGCCCACATTGGGATCGTTGCCTTCGCCGACTTTCAAAACCGTCCGAGCGATAAAACCGTCCGGTGGCGCATGCTTGCTTCCTCGCGGTGCGACGCTCAGGAACCGGAGTGCGTTGAAGGCAGCCTTCGCACGCTGCTTGGACTGCTCCGTTTTTAAGGCACCGTAGGCAAAACACTCGCCGGCGCCGTACATGCTTGTCCAGAGCCCATCGTTATCGCTGGGCGACAATCTTGCGTTCGCCTTTTCTCCCGCTTGCGAAACGTGAGCTTCGATGACGTAGCCAAATCTCGTTCGTCGGTGATGCTTGTCAATTTCCTGTTCGTACCACTCAGCCTTCTCCGCAAGCGTCATGGGTCGAAAATGAATGCAGGAGACGCCTCCGGAGGTCGCAATCCACGCGTTCCCGTCGTCGTCGATCGCAATATCGCGAACGTTGTCATTGGGCAGCCAACGCTTCCCTTGTCGATAACTCCAACTGCGACCATCGAAACGAATGGCTCCCTTCGTTGATCCGAACCAAACCGAACCATCGCCACCGCACGCAACAGACGTCAAGTCGTCATAGGGTAGTCCATCCCGTCCCTCGTAGAGCGTCCATTTACCTTTGGTCCAGCAGCCAGCTCCCTGTCGACTCGCGAACCACAAGTTGCCGGCGGCGTCATAGGCAACCGAAACGTCCGTGGGTGCCCAGCGTCGTTTCCCGTCGGAAGGAAAGACTTGCCGGAAACCTTGCCCTTGAGCACTGGTAACGAACAGTGCATCCGCGGTACCGACAGCGACGCTCGTACCGAAGGCCGCCACAGATCGAATGGCATCCGAGCTTATGTCCGCAGGGAGGCCTTGCGGTCGGGGCTGCCTATCGTTGAGCCCGTCCACGGAATCAGTTCGCTTCCACTGGCCGGCAACCAATTCGAAATATCCGCTATCCAGCCGCACCACCACGTGGGCCTTCGCATTGATGCCGATCGCTTTGACATCGTTGCTCGGGAGCCCGTCCTTCTCTGTGTAGAACGTTCGAACTTCTTGTCGAAACTTCCCCACACGCAACGGCAACTCCTCCAAACCAAACGCGACAGAAGTAGCTACCATCCATCCCCAAAGGCAAACGGCGAAAAGTCTGCCGAGGGCACGGATCATCGCTTCATGATTGCGGATCTTCACGCGGCTCATTGGCTTAGTCATCTTACGCGTCTCCTTTGTCGGCTCGATCTCCACAGATCATAGCGACGATTGACAGGGTGTGTGGAGCACACATCGCGGTTAAGCGCAAGTGCCGCAGTTCAGTTACTTCACCGTTTCAGGACGGAGACTACTCGGCTACGATCATCGCAGGGAATAATCAAAGTCGGAGGCTCTTGCCTTGGAGCTGGTCAGCAACACGAATTACCGGGAACTGTTGAAGGCCAGAGAGTTGCTGCATGATTGCTACGCTCAGCCTGTGTTGCTTGAAGAAGCCGCCAGCACAATCTTCCTTTCTCCTTGGCATTTCCAACGCGAATTCACGCGAGCATTCGCCGAGTCGCCGCACGCCTACGTGACTCGGTTGCGAATCCAACGCGCCAAGCTGTTGCTGGAAACGACCAATCTCTCAGTGATGGAAGTGTGCCTCGACGTCGGATTCAGTAGCCTGGGCAGCTTTACGTCTCTGTTCGCTCGACGCGTTGGCCTCACACCAGCTCGCTACCGACGCCAAGTCAGAAAGCTCGTGCGTGTTGACGGCATTCGCGATCGTTTGTGCATTCCCTTTTGCTTCGCTCAGTCGTTTGGCAGCTTGGGTTAATCGGATCCAGGTCAGAACAGCAAGATCCGAGAAGTTTGCCGTTCGATTCGTCGCTACAATCCCGGCCGTTCGCTAGTTCCCAAAACAACGAAAGGAAAGCCATGATCCAGCGGCAGAGTCACACGACGGTATTCGTTTTGAATCAAGAGGAAGCACTCGAATTCTATCGGGACAAGCTTGGATTCGAGGTGCGAGCGGATTTTTCGATGGAGGGTGGATTCCGCTGGCTGACGGTAGGTGCCCCCGGCCAGCCGGATATGCAGATCATTCTCGCCGCTGTCGCGGAAGGTCCCATGTTCGACGCTGAGGCCGCGAAATCAGTTCGAGACCTAGTGGCCAAGGGAGCATTTGGCATCGGCGTCTTCGATACAGCCGATTGTCAGGCCACCTACGAAGAATTGGCCAGCAAGGGCGTTGAGTTCACGATGCCGCCCACGGAACGCTTCTACGGCGTCGAAGCCATGGGAAAGGACAACTCTGGAAACTGGTTTAGCCTGACGCAACGCAAGGGCGCAGGCTAATCAATGAGGCGGATCGCCGCCTCCCACGTCGTCGTCCGTCTGCCAGTTTGCACTCGATGCCCTGACGCAATTGATTCAGGACCACGATTACCGGTAGGCTGTCAGGCAGTTGTTCAGCGATGAATTTGCCAGACGGACCTCGACGTGAAAACCATTCCGGTTGACTTTGCCGCCGTGTATCAGCGAATCGCAGTGGTATGGACTTGCCTTTGCTGGGCAGCAGTCTGTTTCGCCGTCGATCCGCCAGTCACCGATCTGGTGTTCACGCCCAAAGGCGACATGGCGGTTGCCGTCAGCCAAGCCGGAGTCCAGGTACTCAATTGGCCCGAGCTTCAACAGCAAAATCGTTTCACCACATCGTCCACCAACCTACATTGCCTGCGATTTTCCCCCAACGGTAAACGTCTCGCCGTCGGGGGCGGTAATCCAGCAGAGAACGGCACCGTTGAGATATTCGAATGGAGTACACACAAGTCGCAGCAGATACTCGATGATCACGAAGATTCCG
>CAYQMZ010000911.1:0-3115 GCA_964418725.1 uncultured Pirellulaceae bacterium | reverse complement strand
CCCGCCGATCTGTGCTGGTGAAGAACTCGTAGCCTCGTCCACGACAAGTGATGGTATCGAGCGAGTGAGACTTTGCACAGAAGCACAAGTGCAGGACTGGACAAGGTGTCCACGAGTTCCGGAACGCAGCTTATCGCTACAAGCGCATGCCTACTCGGAGCATCAACGAGCCGTCGAACTCGTACTCTTCTTCGAATCGCTTGTACTCGATGCCGCGATTGAAGACGTAGCCGACTTCGGCAAACATACCCGCTCCACCAGGTCGAACAGATTCGATCCCCAGGAAGATTCTCAGATCGCGAAGTGTCACCTTGTCCGTGAACCCGGCATCGCGTTCGACGGCGAATGAGCCACCACCAAGTTGCCCCGATAAGTAGGCCCACTTCTCATAGCAATCACCAATTCGCACCAGACGATGAGCGATCTTTGGCCGCGGCAACAGAGCTTCGATTCGCCAGTCCGGTGTCGGCGACCAAATGAATCCAACAGCAGGTAACACGCTGATGTCATCACGGTCTAGGTAGAACGCACCTAGGTACAGATCAAAGACATTGGGCTTCCAGGCGTATCGAGCATACGCCCCGCCAGAGAAGAAGAAATTGTCCTCGCTGGATTCAAAGTCACTACGAATCTTAGGCTGCAGCCAAACATTGGTCTGCCACCGTTCGGAATGCTTCTTCCGCCAAACGATCGACAATTGAGCGTCGTACAGCGTCTCCGGTACGTCGACCACCGTGGGGCCGTCCAGCAAGTAAGTTCGCAGTCCGGGCTGCAGGGCGATAACGTTGTCAGTCGTTCCGTCTAACGGGATGGCTACTCGGAGGAATGAGTTGATCTCAGTAACACCCAGACCATCATTCGGACGAATCCAAGCCGCCTCCGTCTCCGATAGCTGGAAGAAGCTCTTCTTGTATCGATCCAGCGGCAACTTCGTCAGGTTCGCATACTTCGAACGACAACCGCAGCAATTGCACGCCAGAATCTGGCTTCCGCAGCTCGGGGCATCATCGCAGCCAAGCGAATCACAGCAAGATTGTGTCGGCATGACAGGAGCCGGTGCGCAGACTGCAACTCCATGACCGCAACAGGTCGTGCATTGCTGCGCATGCGCCATCCCTGATAGCAGACAACAAAGTGCCAGCAAGCAAGTTTGAATTACGAGTTGCGATCCGAAGCGTTGCATCCGTCGCCTGCCCCAAGTTGCGATAACGCGATTTCCCCCGATAACAGGTTGTCGCCATTTACAGCACTCGAGTGGAATGAATCAAGTGCAGGCCGTACAGCTTATGACAGTTGGTGAAGTAGCCATCCATTTAAGGCAAGGTTGCGAAACCCTGCCGGCCATTTGCACACCAGAGAGGCTGCGCATGAGTTGCCGCCAGATCTCGACGGCAACCCGCGTCTTCGGGACATCGCAACGAACGAAGCTCACACTTTGAGCACTTTGTCGATGCAAAGCACGGCGCCCATGATCAGTTGCCGCACTGGATTGTTCGGCGGGACGTGATCATGAATCTGGAGAACATAGTTGTCGGCCGAGGTGAAGAGTTCTTTCCCCAATCCGGCCCATTTCTTGGTCACGTGAGCGAGCTCGTTCTCTCCTGCCAAGAACTTGAAGTCCCAGCTTGTCCAACTGCCCTTCAACGTACACATGACGTTATCACTTGGCCCCAACACATCGAACTTGCTGGTCAAGGAAAACAGCTTCTGCTTGAAGCCACCGATTCGTTCGTCGCCTTCGTTCAGCACGTTCACGTTCGACGTGAACCATGAGACGCCGCGGTTCAAGCTCAGGACGGTTTGACCTTCGGGAGTGCGAATGTCGACATCGAACGGTGTCATTCGCTTGTACTTGGTGAACCGAAAGATCTTTGTGAAAAATCCAAGTCGATCTTCGCGACAGTGAAGCAGCTCGGCGCCGGTCTCGGGGTCAAGCACGTCGTAGTTGCTGGCGGCCTTGAACATGCCAACTTGCTCTTTGACGAAAAACAGATTCCGGTTCAACACTTCGTGCATTCTTATTCTCCTCTACTGAAATTTTCGATGAGCCACTGTCGCGGGACTCTCAACATCCATTACCTGAAACAAGTTCCAAAACACTACGCATCACTGAAAGTCCGGTATCGCAGACTCACAGCGTCAACAACGACGTTTTGCATGCCGTTCCTTGACGCTTGTGACCAATGTGTGGCAATACCTTTCAACTGCACTGGCAAAAATCGTTGGTAACGGCAAAATACAACCAAAGCAAATGTTTGGCTTGGACCTTGGGCCCACCTTAAACCGCCTCCTTCAGGCGATCGGATACGACAATGGCAGCAGCGAAAATCATCTACACCCTCACAGACGAAGCTCCGGCACTGGCGACCCGCTCACTGCTGCCGATCATACAAACGTTTGTAAAATCCTGCGACATCGAAGTCGAAACACGCGACATCTCACTGGCCGGTCGGATCTTGGCCAACTTCCCCGACGCACTGAAGCCTGAGCAGAAGATTGGCGACGCACTGGCGGAACTGGGAGATCTGGCGAAGAAGCCGGAAGCCAACATCATCAAGCTTCCGAACATCAGTGCGTCCGTCCCCCAGCTTCGCGCCACGATCGAAGAGTTACAGGGCAAAGGCTTCAGCGTGCCAGACTACCCGGGCGATCCCGAGACGCCTGAAGAGCAGGAAGTGAAGTCTCGCTACGGCAAGGTGCTGGGCAGCGCGGTTAATCCCGTCCTCCGCGAAGGCAACTCTGACCGTCGGGCCCCTGGCGCCGTGAAGCAGTACGCAAAGAAGAACCCACACTCGATGGGTGCTTGGAAAAATGACTCGGCGACACATGTCGCATCCATGACGGAAGGTGATTTCGTCACCAATGAGCAATCCGTAACCATCGAGTCAGCCGGTTCCGCAAAAATCGAGTGGGTGGGCCAAGACGGGTCGACCAAGACGCTAAAGGAAGGCGTTGCGTTACAAGCCGGTGAAGTGGTCGACTCCACGGCCATGAGTGTGGATCGACTCAAAGCATTCTTGCAACAAGAAATCGACGATGCCAAATCAAAAGGGATTTTGTTCTCACTGCACATGAAGGCCACCATGATGAAGGTCTCCGACCCGATTATCTTCGG
>CAYQMZ010000910.1:2299-3116 GCA_964418725.1 uncultured Pirellulaceae bacterium | reverse complement strand
GGTGCAAAGTGTAGCAAAGCAGTTGCCCTCAATCTATCTCCCCGCTGCAGCAGGGATCGCGACTGGCCCAGCGTTCGATTTGGTGTTGGGCAATATGTGTGAGTCGACGCTGATCCTGTTTTAGCGTTGGCTTTGGCTGCTGTAGGTCGCGGCTCCGCACTGGCACGGCGGGCGAAGGCCGAGGCGACGCGGTGAGGGTGGTTGGTGTACGTATGGATGCTATGTTGGGCCTCGGGAAACGGAGAACACAAGCCAGAGGGCATGATGGCGGTAAACAATAGCTTGGCACCTAGGAGTGCGCTCGTTCTGAAGAAACGACTTGCGAGGCTACGCAAGAAGAGAGGTGACAGGACGAAAGAACTTCGGAAGTCGCGGCCAAATCGTCGCAGTCTTACTGCTCGACGGCGCGCTGAAGTGTTGGCTAAGACGGCGAGTCGATGTCACATCTGCGGTGTGAAGATTAAGCGATCTGACAAATGGGAGGCGGATCACGTACAGCCACATAGTGATGGCGGTTCAAACGCTATCGATAACTATCTGGCGTCCTGTAGGCTTTGCAATAACTACCGGCGTCACCTGTTACCAGATGAATTGCAGATCGTCATTAAACTTGGAGTCTTCGCGCGAGCTCAGATCGAACGGGGCACTAAGCTGGGCAATGAACTAGCGGAAAAGTATGTTCGAAAAGAGAAGCAGAGAGTTAGGCGATAGAGAGTCGTCTGGCTTGCAAAGCCCTGGCAAGTCTTCCGCTAACTCGAGGGAGCGCAGCAAATTGAGTGGCGGTCTTGCCGTCACGTAGGGCAAGCCTAGTTACTCG
>CAYQMZ010000910.1:0-2289 GCA_964418725.1 uncultured Pirellulaceae bacterium | reverse complement strand
ACCTTAATGGGTTTGGGCATCGTGATCTTAGTCGTGTAGAACAAGTCGCCCGGCAAGTCTCCTGAGTGGTTTCGAGGTTGCGGCATACGCTCCACCGATCCATGATCGTTTGTGTTGAAGGCCGAGTTGTCTGTTCCGCGGTGGATACAAGAACTGTTTCTTTGCTTCTGCATGACCTATTGTTGCTCCGTGGCGTGGCTAATGTTGTACCACCATCGGATACGGTGAAGTATTCGCGGTTACCGTCGGGGGGCGTTTCTTTAGCACGGTCCGCCGCGACCCAATTGTGGACAGCAAAGGATATCGGTTCGCGTCGTTGAAAGTGCGCGATTGGGGAGAGTGATGCCACGACCATGTCTCGCTAAACAATTCAGGTCTAGGCTGTCAACGAGAGGCGAACGCATTGTTGTTGTCACGTATACTGGCGAAGGCGATCTTACGATCTAAGTGGTCGGTACGAGCAAGTGTTGTTTTGTTGCACCTCGTGTTGGTCAAGCCACACCAATTGCGAGCCGTGAAGAAAAATGTCTTCGAGTTTGGATGAGAAAAGTAACAACAACCCGAGTCGGGTGAGTGAAAAACTCCAGATCCTGTTGCTGTTTTTCTACGGTTTTGGGAACGCTGCGGCATACCTGCTTTGCAGAACGGTAGCTGACAGCGAGTTTTTGGGGCGATTTGGTGCGGACCGATTGCCCGAACTCTATATGATGTCGGCCGCAGTCGTCGCGCTCGCATCCATCGGCTACAGCTATCTCGTAAAGACTGTCGGGCTGAAGCGAGGCATCGTAATTACGCTCACTGCATCCGCGGTCGTCACGACTGGAATCGCCTTTTTGATCGGCCGGGTTGGTGGCGCGATGCTTCTTTTTGCGGCCCTCTATTTCGTCTCACAAGTAAGAGGCAGCTTGGCAACGATCCAGTTCGCAACGGTATTGAACGAACAATATCGGAGTGGCCCTGTGGGAGTTGTGGGGATCGTCGGATCGGGGGCAACGACAGCCGGAGTGATTGTCGGTGGGATCGTCAGTTTGCTGCCGGAGACGATCGCGGTGTCGAATCTCTTGCTGGTCGCGGCGTTCTTTGACATCCTCACGATCGCTCCACTGTTGATGCTTCGTTCGCTTCGCAAAATTGAAAAAAAACTCGCGAAGAACAACGAACCCAAGACCAAGAAAATCAAGACTCCCGCGTCGGCCGATCGCAAGCGTCCTGGCGTTTTCGCCGCGTTGAAGTCTCGCTACGTCGTCGGCATCACGATCATCGTTTGCTGTTCGATCATGGTGACCACCGTCGTCGAATACAATTGGAAGGCAGCGGCGGCTATGTCGATGCAAGGCGATAGCCACAGAATGGTGCGTTTCTTCGGATTCTTCTACAGCGTTGTCTACTGCCTGACAGGATTCATGCAGTTGCTTATGACTTCGCGAATCTTGCAAAAGAGCCGCCTGCTGAGCGGGTTATTGGCTTACCCTGTGAGCATGCTGATCGGCGTGGGTTTCGTATTCGCAAGTTCGGGGGCCGGCCTACTGGGATTGCTTTCCGTATTGAAGGGCGGCGATGTTCTGCGGCGCAGCCTGCACGACCCATCTGTTCAGGTGCTGTATTCGCCACTGAAACGTCGCTTCCGAAGAATGGCAATCACGTTCGTGTCAGGCATTGCAAAGCCCTTCACGGAAGCGATCGCTGGCGTTTGGATTTTGGTTGGGACCACGTTTCTAGCACCCTCTGCTGGTTGCTACTTGGCTCTGCCATGGCTGTTGCTGTGGATCGCAGTTGCCCCCCTCGTATGGTGGTCATTTGCAAGCTACGACAAAGCGGCAGAGCAATAACTGCCGCATTTGTCTTCGTAATCGGCCGGGTCCATCAGCCTGTTAATCGAATCTTAATATTCGATTAACCGTTCGCTCACTGTGGTTTCATAGGATCCAGACCAAATACTGGGGATCTTTTGGGCGGCGACCGAAAAGGGGCGGACATGGTTGAATCAAATTTCGAGGGCGACAGTCTGCGAATGGGGCCGTCAGTTGTTGACACTCACCAAGACCACACCGCCGCCATCGATTACCGATTGATCCTCCTCTTCCTCGTCGTGGCTGCCGTCCTGTTTGGCGTCTAGCTTTCACTGTTAACGGCCAGTAAGCCGCAGCCTATCGCAACCCTTGCTGCTTGCTTGATGCGAGTTTGTGCTGGGATGGGACAGGAGGCGCGGGCCGATTTTGTACGCCTGTGGCGGCCGGCTTCGCCACT
The DNA here is from genome assembly GCA_964418725.1 of uncultured Pirellulaceae bacterium. Taxonomy (GTDB): domain Bacteria; phylum Planctomycetota; class Planctomycetia; order Pirellulales; family Pirellulaceae; genus CAYNJG01. The sequence goes on along the minus strand of CAYQMZ010000910.1, from coordinate 42 downwards.
TTCGCCGTCATGTTGATTGCTCCCCGCGTCTTCGATGCAATC
>CAYQMZ010000909.1:0-3123 GCA_964418725.1 uncultured Pirellulaceae bacterium | reverse complement strand
ACCTTGCCCACGTACCGATCAAACCGCGTTATCTCCGCATAGTAGTCCAGGTAGTCGTCACGCACTTCTGCCGAGTCCGCGTGATAGGGTGGCAAGCGGACATCCGACGGCGAGTAGCGTTTCTTTATCGCCTCCAATTCATCGCCATAGGGTCGGTGTGGATCCAAAGCCGCCAGCCAAACACAAAATGGCTGATCTCTAGGCCGTCCTTTCAAGAGCGGAACCCAATCGGTGCACCCGCTGCGGACGTCGCCGGCGGTCGTTTCGACAAACTTTCCTGTTTGGCCGGCAGTTCCCGTCGGTAACTGAAACCCTGACGTATCAGCCGCCATGATCTTGTCGAAGCGATCTTTCACGGCGTCGCCGAGATGCCATTTCCCGGCCGCACCGCACCAATAGTTTCTCGCTCGCAGAATCTCGGGGAACGTTGTCTGTTCGGCAGGTAGAGGCCAGTGCAATTCTTCCGCGTCGGTTCGATGAGGATACCGGCCGGTGATGATACTGGCACGACTTGGGCTGCAAGAACTGATGGTCAGGAACGCTTGATCGAACCGCATGCCCTGATCGGCCAATCGATCAATGTTCGGCGTCTGAATCTTGGTGTGGCCGTATGCGCCGCAGTCGTCCCACGACATGTCGTCCGCGATGATCAAAACGAAATTGGGTCTAGCACCATTTGAAACAACACAACAGCACAACAGGATCAATGCAGCGGTCAACTTTTTGATCATCATCTAATTCACCTGCGTTTCAAACTCACGGGTTTGCTCGGCGGCACAACGACTGCCGCTCAGCCAACCGTTGTCCTAGTCTTCACGACCGACAACCGGCCGACCGATCGAATAGTATACGAATCCAAGCTGCTTCAACTTGTCCGCGTCGTACAGATTCCGTCCGTCAAAGATCACCGGCGACCGAAGGGCTACCTTGAGAGCCTCAAAGTCCGGCGTGCGGAAGTCTTGCCATTCCGTGACAATCGCCAAAGCATCCGCGTTGCGGGCCGCGTCCATCGGCTGATCAAAGTACATCAGCTTGTCTGTGTACACATTCTTGATGTTTGCTAGTGCCTCGGGGTCGTGGACGTGGATCGTCGCACCTAGCTCCAACAATTGATCGATCAAGACTAACGCCGGAGCTTCGCGAATATCATCCGTGCGTGGTTTGAATGCCAGTCCCCAAATTGCGATCGTCTTGCCCGCCAGTTCGTCACCAAAGTGCGTTGCGATCTTCTGGTGCAGAACTTGTTTCTGTTTTTCGTTCACCCAGTCCACGGCGTCCAAAATCCGCGGATCGATGCCGGCTTCGCGGAACGTTTGCATGAACGCTCGGATATCCTTGGGAAAACAACTGCCACCGTACCCGGCACCTGGAAATAAGAAAGCGAAACCAATTCGACTATCGTGACCGATGCCGCGACGAACGTCGTTGATGTCCGCGTCATGTGCTTCGCAAAGATTGGCCATCTGATTGATAAAGCTGATCTTGGTCGCCAACAGCGCGTTTGCGACGTACTTCGTCATTTCAGCACTCTCGGGAGTCATCGCCAAGAATGGTTTGTCCGACTGCAAAAAGGGGGCATAGAGTTGCTTCAGCTTGTCCGCGACTCCTTCGTCACGCGTCCCGACAACCACACGATCGGGCTTTTGGAAATCATCAACAGCAGCTCCCTCTTTCAAGAACTCGGGATTGCTCGCGACGTGGACATCTCGCCCCGTAAGCTCCTTCAGTCGATTGAAGATGGCCGCATTGGTTCCAACAGGAACCGTGCTTTTCATGACGACGACCGTCTCGCTGCCGAGACTGGGCGCGATTGCTTCGACCGCTTCCCACATAGAAGACAGATCAACACAGCCGTCCTCCCCAGTGGGAGTCCCGACCGCTAGAAAGACGAAATCAACTCCGTCGACGGACGCCTTCGGATCCGTACTAAATTGCAGACGTCCGGCGGCGACGTTTTGCGACACCATTTCGCTGAGCGCCGGTTCGAAAATCGGGACAACGCCATTCTTCAAGCCTTCGATCTTTTTCTCGTCAATGTCTACGCAACGGACTTCGTTTCCATTCTCTGCGAAACAAGTGCCGGTGACCAACCCAACATAGCCGGTCCCGATGACTGCCAACTTCATTGTTTGTCCTTCAAGCTAAATCGTTGTCGATTGACTCGATCGAGTACACGCCTCGATTCTAAGCGATTTTGCGGCCAGAGATGGAGAGAACCTTGCTGCTTTTAGGTTCGGTCACCGACGCTACGCTACTGTTCGATCTGCCGAAACATGTCGCGAACGGTTTGCTGGTACGGTATCGACGCGTTCCAACCGAGCGACTGTAGCTTCGACACGTCCGCGATCGTATTCCAACGTTCTTCGTTCGAGTTGGAAACAACTTCGATCTTGCGGTCTATCGTGGCCAAAATATCTTGTAAGACTTCGCCACTGTTGCTGGTGCGACCGCTGCCAAGGTTGTAGATCTCGCCAACTTCGCCCATGCCTGACAGCAGCACGTATGCCTTCGCCGCGTCTCGTACGTCGACCAGATCCAAGTAGCTGTTGGTGGAACGCACCTTTACTTGGGTCAAAGTCGGATCACTTAGCTGCTCTAACCAATCTGTCAGCATCAAGCCGGACGGTTGCCGCGGACCAATGTGATGGAACCCGCGGGCGATGGTTGCAGCCAAATCCCCTGTCTTCGTTCGACGAAGAATCTCGCGTTCGCATTGCAACTTGGTTTCGCCATAGGCGCTGATTGGCGAAAGGGGAGCATCTTCACGAACAACGGCGTTGTCCCGAGTAACGCGATCGTAGACGTGGCAAGTACTGGCGAAGACAAACCGAGGCGCATCAGGTTGCTGTGCAGCCACAGTCTCGGTGAGGTCTAGGATGTGCGTTGTTCCATCGACGTTGACGGCGATGGCTTGCGGCGTAGGACTGTCGGTCCCGCACATGGACGGGATACTGATGGCCGCAAAGTGGAAGACCACCGTCGGCTGGAACGCCTGCACGCGTTCAAGTACGTCGGTAGGCGCGGGCTTGCGAATATCCCATCGCATCAGGTCGATGGAATCCGCCAAGTCACTGGGCACATCGGAACGCCAACCGCGGAACCCCGCCCCCAGCACATCTCCAC
>CAYQMZ010000908.1:0-3125 GCA_964418725.1 uncultured Pirellulaceae bacterium | reverse complement strand
GTTTGGCACATCCTCAAAAACCTCTTTGATCGTGGCCTCCTATACGAAGGCCATAAAATCGTCTGGTGGTGGGCTCAGGGTGGTACTGCCCTGAGTAGTGGCGAAGTGGGACAAGGCTATCGAGAAGTAGCCGACCCAAGTGTCTATGTGTTGTTCCCGCTAGTCGACGAACCTGAGACATGCTTAGTCGCTTGGACGACGACGCCTTGGACGTTACCCAGCAATCAGTTCGCTGCGGTTCACCCAGAGCTTACTTATGTCAAAGCGAAGGATGAAGAAACCGGCAAGACACTAGTCGTCGCCGAGGCCTTGGTTGAACAACTCGCCGGCAAACTCAAACGCGAACTCACCGTCACCGAGACTTTGCCTGGTACTGAACTGTTGGGCAAACGGTACGTTCCACCATTCGATTACTACTACAACGACCTGGGCGATGCTCAGGGCACCACGAAGGCCGGTGAACAGGCCCATGTCGCTTGGAATGTGCGACCAGCGGACTTCGTGACGACCGATAGCGGAACGGGAATCGTCCATATCGCACCGGCATTTGGTGAAGTTGACTATGAACTGCTCATCTCCGAGCAAGAGCGATTCAGTGAAAACGGCCCCGAACTGATCTGCGCCGTGGGTCCTGACGGAAAATTCACGGACGATGCCGCACCGTACCAGGGCCGCTGGGTGAAGGAAGCCGACAAAGACTTGGCTCGTGATATCAAAGAGCGAGGTCTTCTGCTGCACCTTGAACAGTACCTGCACGACTACCCGTTCTGCTGGCGAGCCGAACAGGATCCGCTGATCCAGTACCCACGTCGAAGCTGGTTCGTCCGCACGACGCAATTCAAGGATCAGATGCTGGCGAACAACCAGCAAATCAATTGGCTGCCCGATCACATCCAGAACGGTCGCTTCGGTAATTTCCTGGAGTCCAACGTGGACTGGGCGCTGTCCCGTGAACGCTACTGGGGAACTCCGCTGCCAGTCTGGGTCTGCGAAGAAACCGGCAAAATGGAAGCTGTCGGAGGTTACGAAGAACTGCTGACCAAGCCGGGCGTCTCGGGGCACGACGTCTGGGAGAAAGCCAAATCAGCAAACCCAGAGTTGCCAGAAGACCTAAAAGTTCACAAGCCCTACATCGACGAGATCACTTACGATTCGCCGTTCGCATCCGGCGCCAGGATGAAGCGAGTATCGGAAGTCATCGACTGCTGGTTCGATTCCGGTGCCATGCCTTTCGCTCAGTGGGGATATCCCAACGGACAACCCGAAAAGTTCAAGACGCAGTATCCGGCCGACTTCATCAGCGAAGCCATCGACCAGACGCGCGGTTGGTTCTACAGCCTGCTGGCGATCAGCACACTGATGCTCAGCGAGGAAGAAAATAACCCGGAAGGTCTCGCGTTCCCGTACCCATTTAAGAACTGCATCGTCTTGGGACTGATGCTGTCCGAGTGGTACGAAGACAAAGAAGGCACCGTTTATCTGAACGAGGCTGAGGCCAAGAAATCTGGCAAGAAGTTCAAGAGTCTTGTTGGCAAAATGTCCAAGAGCAAACGGAACTATTCCGAGCCCGCGGGGATCTTCGACACCTACGGTGCGGACGCTTTGCGTTGGTATTTCTTCGCCAATCAAGCACCGTGGACATCAATCCGCTACAGCGAACGCGCGATCAAGGAAAGCATCCCGGAATTCTTGCTTAGGTTATGGAACGTCTTCAGCTTCTTCACCATCTACGCCAACATTGACGAATTCAATCCGGCCAATTCACTGTCTGTCGACGACGATGCGCAGTTCTCGCACAGTGACTTTGCAAACGCAAAAGGCTTCCGACCAGTTTCCGAACGTGGCGAACTGGATCGCTGGGTCCTCAGTGAGCTCAACCAGATGCTGACTTCTGTCACTCAAAGCATGGATGAGTACAACAACTTCGAAGCTTGCCAGCAGATCAACGCGTTCGTCGACGGACTGAGTAACTGGTTCGTCCGCCGCAGTCGCGACCGCTATTGGTCCAGTGACAAAGAAGATCAGAACAAACTGGACGCGTATTGGACGTTGTATGAATGCCTGCTAACCACATCCAAAGTTATCGCTCCGTTTACGCCGTTTTTTGCGGACTATCTGTGGAGCAATCTAACAGGCATCTTCGGTGACAAGGCTCGACCAAGCGTCCACCTTTGCGATTACCCGGAACCGAATGCGGACCACATCAATGCCGTACTTTCCGAAGAAATGAATCTTGTCCGCGAGATTGCGTCGCTCGGACGCAGCGCGCGGATGAACAGCAAGCTGAAAGTTCGCCAACCGCTTTCTAAGGTTACGGTCATCCTGGCCGACGATTCGCACCGCGAGTTCCTCGATTCGCACGCCCCGCTGATCGCCACTGAACTGAACGTCAAAGAAGTCGCATTCACGACCGACGCAGAGCAATACATCAGCTATCAGATCCAACCAAACTTCAAACTGTTGGGACCGATGTTGGGTAAAGATCTACCCGAAGTCAAAAAGCTGCTAACCACAGCAGACGGCAACGACCTGTCTCGCGACCTGGCAGAAAACGGCAAGTTAGAACTCAGCCTCGCTAGTGGCAAGACCGTCGAACTCAATGACGAGCAAGTGCAGCGACGCCTGCTCGCCAAAGAAGGTTGGGCGGCAGCCGAAGGCAAGCATTGTGTTGTCGTGCTTTCAACCGAGCTTACGCCGTCGTTAGTGCGAGAAGGATACGCGCGCGACATCGTCCGCTACGTTCAAGATCTGCGGAAGGCACTCGAGTGCGAATACACAGATCGCATCAACATTGGAATTGGCCAAGTCACCGACACGGTTCAGGACACGGTGAACGAATTCGGTGAGTACGTACAACGCGAGACGCTGGCTGACTCGTTGTCTACAGCGGCGACGAACGGCGAAGTCAGTTCCGAACACAAGGTCGGCGACGACACCGTGGCCATCTACGTCTCCAAGGCGTAGGTGGAACCAAAACGGCTTCCATTGGATTCAGTTTCGCCACGTGCGGAACGCGGCTAGAGCCTCAGACAGCTGAAGCTCTTGCCGTTGTACCGATTGGGCAATTTGCGTTGCGATGTCTTGATCGAACGATTCCTCTGCAAGCACCGCCGGGATTAGCGCAG
>CAYQMZ010000907.1:0-3126 GCA_964418725.1 uncultured Pirellulaceae bacterium | reverse complement strand
AAAGTCGAGCTTCTTCGTTGTCGTCAATCAGGGGCTCTTTCGCTTGCAGGATCTTGAGATACTCGGCAAATTCGTCAGAGTGATGCTTGATCAAGAAATAGCAAAACGCCCACGATTCGGCGTACGCGTTGCGTGCCTCACCTAATTTTTGAAATCGGTCATCCGTGGCAACCAGCGTATTGAGCGAGTCGACGGGGCGCACATTCGCATAGGCGACAAATTGTCGTAGCCGCACCTGATTGACTTTGCCGATCGTCCTCCAGCCCTTGCGGCTGGTGAGATCTGGTGTTTCGAAGTAAATCGCCAAGCCTTCGCTTAGCCAAAGCGGAATATCCGCGAACCGCTTGTGTAGCCCGCTGTTGAACGCCAGTTGATGGGTGGCCTCATGAATGACCGTCGCGACCGTCCGCTCGGTGCGCATGTACTTGCTCAGGGCCGCTGCGTTCAGGCGTTGGCCGGCCGTCAAATCGTACATCGCAATACGATTGGATTTGTAGCTGTAGTAGCCCAGCACGGACTCAATTGCCTTACCGAGTTCCGGCCGACCATAGGCTTGGTAGGACTTTTTGTCTCGGAAGACACAAGCGACCAGGGGCGGCGTCTTGTGTAGCTTCAAGCCGCGACGTTCCCAGTAGTAACTGAATGCACGGTGAAGTCGCTCGAACATCGCGCCGCACCACTTCGCGTAACTCGACGACGTGTTGTAGCAGATGATGTAGTGCTTGGTTTTGTGGATTCGGAAGCCGCTGCCAAGTTCACTTTGAATGTCCTCCGCTAACTCTTCAGCACTCAGCGGCTTGGGGACTTCATCTACGGGCCGTCGTGAGACTATTTCGTCCGGCTGCAACGGCCAGATCGTTTGGTTTCTCGCTTCAAGCAGGATGCCACCGTCTTCTGCTTCGACAAGAATGTTGCCAAGCGCAATGCGTCGCGTCCCATCATGCTGAAACTCGACGCGCTCCGGTGGGTTGGTATTTAGTTCTGCGGTCTGTTGGGCCAGGACCGCATCGAAACTCAGAAACAAAAGGAATAGAAGCACGATTCGCATGTTGACCGCTATGCCAGCACCAAAAAACAAGAACGACTCGGACCTTCATTGTACTCGATGGTCTCGAAATCCCTCACGGATCCTCGGCCAGCAGGCGTCGCGACTTCACCGGGTCGTGAATTCGGCGACTTTTCCGAGCCTATTGATTGCCGCCCAACAGCCGCTTCAAAGCAAATCGGGACGCGATTGCGATCGCCACAAAGACTGCGAGGCAAGAAAGGCAGAGTCCAGCCAATTGATCTTCGGCACCGTAGTGAATTAGCTGAAAAATCTGCGTCGAAACGGTCGTGACTCCGGGAGGCATCAGCAAGATGCTGGCGCTCAATTCGCCAATGGAAACAGCCAGTCCAATGAAGACAGCGCAAATCAAACTTGGCCACAACAACGGAAGGACAACGTGCCAGAGCGTGCCAAACTTGCTCGCACCGTCAACGCTCGCGGCGTCCGTCACTGCCTTGGGGATGGATCGCATTCCAAACCAAATGGTCAAGTAGATGAATGGGAAGCAGCGAACGGTGATCGCGGCACAAGGGGCAAACAGCGTGTCGTCGTATAGCCACGCGAGGATCGTGGAGTCGCGATTAAGTAGCCAAATGAGCCCCAAGCCAATCAGCGGCCCTGGCAAGACGAAGCATGTAGTGGCCAGCACGGCAGCGGCGGTCTCGCGAACGGCGCGTCCGCGGGCCCACCAAGCCGTCAGTGTTGCAATGACGATGGCAACGAATACGCTCAATTGCGACATGATGGCCGTGTAAGCCAGTTCCTCGCGGTACTGGATGGGACTCTTCGAAACCAGACCGACCATTTTGTTTGCCGACCAAGTCCTGACGCGTTGCCCCGTTGCTTCATCTCCCACGACGTCAATTCCGGCCTGGTAAATCAGGTTCCCAATGGGGACAAAAAACAAGAAGGAAACGATCGCAGAAACGGCAAGCGTAACAAGCCAATTGCTATTCTGCTGAGATGCGACGCGATCGATGGTTGTGTGCGTCATGCGTGGTAGCAGGATTCGGCACATCAACAGTCCAGCTCCAGCGACGCTGACCAGCGTCACCAGAATTGGCGCGATGCTAAGCGGCAACTCGTCAAAGCGATCGTTCAGCACGAATTCGTTGTACAACACCTCTGCGTAGCTGCGGTATTGATATCGATCGGTAATGGTGATCTCGGTCGACGCCACGATCAGGACGTAGAGGCAAGAGGCCAAGGCGATCGGCAGGATCAGTGGAAGAGTGATCCGCATAAACACTTGGCGAGGGTTCGCATCCAAAGACGCCACCTCCTCAAATGTCCGCGACACCGAAAGGAACCCCAACCGCGACATCCAAAACAGCCATGGGATGGCGGCCGCGGCGTGTACAAGTACGGCTCCGCGAAAGTTATCCAACGGTGGATAACTAAGCTGTTGAGACACAAGCGTCGAATACCAGCCACCTCGCCCAAAGCCCGCTTCCCAGGAGGCCAGTTGAATGAACAACGGTACGAAGAGCAGAACTAGCAGGCAGCCTTGCCAGAACCCGGCTCCTGGAACACGGTACTTCGACAGCAAGTATGCCAACAGGAATGCTATCGGGAACGCCACCGCTGCGATTGAGATCGCCAGCAAGAATGTATTCAGCAGCAGTCCGGTGGTATCTCGACTGGTAAAGAAGCCACCGACTATGACTACCAGCAACGCGCAGGCCGCCAATGCAATTTCGAATCTCGTCAGCTTAGAAAACGCGTTGCTCATGCAACCAGTCTAGGCATTGCCGTAGTCAGTTCACAAGCGAAGCCGCTGACGACTTCCTGGAGCGACCTTCGACGTTGTGAAAAGCCGCAGATAGAAAAGGGCGGCTACGACATCTGCTCACTAGGCGTCGTTCCACGACCGAGAACTTCCTGTCTGTCGACGACGCGATCCCAAGAAATGGCAAACGGTGCCGCGTTTCGGCACCGTTTGCTTCGCTGAACTGCAGTTAGAGCGGTCAGACGGCTCTACGAGATCTTGGAGGTCGTCGCAGCTTGGCGGGCCGCCGCCTTTGGGATGGCAACATCGGCTTCAACTTCCCAACCCTTGCGGTAGCCTTTTCGAACCA
>CAYQMZ010000906.1:0-3129 GCA_964418725.1 uncultured Pirellulaceae bacterium | reverse complement strand
GAGTGGGGCTGGCCTAACGACAGAAGCGCAGGCGCAAAACGGTGATTCTGGCGGTGCGACCTTCGCGGAAGGCAGTTCAACGCTGCTGGGCCTAATTCATGCGGTCATTGGCGATGCGAACAGCACAGCCTTTGACGACTGGACCATACTCGCTTCGATCGCTACTACTACGAGTACACCAGCGATTCCAACCGTTCGATATCGAGCTGCATGACCGGCGTAACGCCGGTTCCAGAACCAGGCGCGTTCACATTCATACTGACGCTTGTTTTCGGTTTGTCGACACGACAATGGTTAAAGCGTCGCGAATTGAACAGCTCGCGCTGACGCAACGGTCGGAACTTTCTCAATAGCTCTTGTTGGAATGCTGCTTTCCGGGGCTTCAGAAGCAGTGCCTGCGCCGGATATAATCGTGGCGTGCCCATTGCGGGCGGTCGAGCAGACTCTTGTGAGGTAACGGTTGATGTTCAAATTACCAGTTGGAATTGCTTCGGGCGGTAGTGCTGCCTGGTTCCTGACTTGCCTTTTCGTTCTATCTTTGGGCTTCGGTCAGCCGTCGCTTGCTGAGAAAAAAGCGGACACGCAGAAGGGGCTGAAAGTCGGCGATGCGGCTCCGGACTTTGCGTTGAAGGGAACCGACGACAAAACGTACAAACTGTCCGACTTCAAGGGCAAGCGAGCCGTCATTGTGGCTTGGTATCCCAAGGCACTGACCGGCGGATGAACGATGGAATGCAAGTCGCTTCGTGAAAGCGCCAAGTACCAACAGAAGATGAACGTCGCATTCTTTGGAGCAAGCTGCGACACGGTGGAGCTCAACAAAAAGTTCGCTAAGAAGCTTGACCTGAACTATCCCCTTTTGAGTGACACGAACAAGAAAGTGGCAAAGGCTTACGGCATTTTGCTTGATCGTGGGTTTTCGCGTCGCGTTACGTTCATCATCGCGCCCGACGGAAAGATTGCTCACATCTTCAACAAGGTCAACGTAAAAAAACACGGCGAGCAAATTGAAAAGAAGCTGAAAGAGCTCAATTTCAAAGCGCCTAAGAAGGCCGCCTAGTTCGCCGTCGTTGTCATCTTGGGACGCCATTTCTGCGGGCGTCCCAAGCGCCATTCTCCCGCGAATGTTGGACGCCAGCCATGGTGTCGAGATCCGAATGTTTGACGCTTGTTTCGTTCTGTTTGTATTGTTGTTCCAGAGTCGCAACAATACACAATGAAGGATCGGGCGGTCGAAAGTTGCCACGTTAGAATAGGTTTCTATTCGACTGTTGCGGTTCCCGACTCCTCTAAGCCGCAAGAACAATATTTGTTGCCGCTCGTTCGAGCCTGCAGCAAAGGGATCGTTGCGACGTGAAATTGCGGAAGGACTCTTTCCGGTTCGTTATCGCGCTAGTTCTAGCGTGGACGAACTTACTGTGCGCGCAGCAAGAGCAGCAAACGGCACAGGATGCGAAGCCCGCGAACGTCATCCGCGAGACGCTGCCGCCCATCGTGTTTACTCCGGATGAAGTGGGCAAACCAGACGTTGCCGTGATCCCCGTCGAGTGGGACGAACTGGATCAATTTTTGCGCAAGGCACGTCGCAGCGACAAGCCAGATTACACAATCGACTCGTTGAGTTTGGACGTGAATGCCAAAGAGGGACGAGCCGTCGTTCAGAACGAAATTCAGTTTCGGAAACTCTCTGACGGTGTTGTCGTTGTCCCTATCAACATGGGGGCCGCGAGCTTGAATTCGATTCCGACCACGCAGGACGGACCGATTGGTGCTCGGCTGAATCCAGAGTTCCGCGACTGGGAACTGATTGTCGACGGAAAAAAGGGCGAATCGTTCAATGTCACGTTCGAGTCACTGGTGCCGCTCAAGCAACTTGGCAATGAAACACATCTACGGCTGAGACTACCGCGGGTTCCCAAATCGGAAATGAAGATTCGCGGCCCGCTGGAAAACGCGAACGCGAAGCTGTTGGCCGACGGTGCACTGTCGCAAACGTTTGACGCCGATGATGCGGAACCGGTGGATGTAAATTCCGACGCAACGGCCGATACGGAAGTGGCCACAAGTCCGGACTCGAGTTCGTCATTCGTAGTGAGAGGGCTACCGGCGGAGATGGACTTCGTATGGTTTGCTCGCTCCGCGAACGCTAACGACGAAGAATTTTCCTTTGAGGTTCAAGGGGATATCGAAGTTGAGGTCGATGCGCTCGAGGGCTTGCTTTGCGACGCGGTGCTAACAGCCAATTCTCTCAACAAGCCGATCGAATCGCTGATTGTTAGGATCCCCGAAAACACTCGATTAGTGGATAACGACGAGTCGCGATTCGGTGATTATCAGGTGACCGAGTTAGACGCTTCCAGTGAAGCGACGGGACGCAGAGAGTTGCGTGTTGCCTTCGACGAGCCGATGGTAAAACCACCGTCGGTGCGAATTAAAGTAAAAGCGGAGAAGGAACTAACCCAGTTCGAGCTTGCCGGCTTCGAAGTATTTGCTGTTCAAGCTGAGAAGCGATACGCGGCCAGCAGCGAGTCTGGGATCGTCAAAGTTATCTCGTTGGGCACACGTCGCGTAAAGATGAAGCCCGGTGACTTTGCACGTCGAATCAGTGGAGATTCCACTCAGTCGCGAGGTACCGCGACGTTCGAGTATTCTCGACCAAATCAAATTCAACTGTTGATCTCACGCCAGGAAACGGAACTGGTTGTCGAACCGACCTACATCATCGAGGTCGAAGAATCACGAGCGACGTTGACGGCGATTTTTCAATGTAGTTCGAGTGGTGGCAACATTGACAGCTTAGTCTTCGACGACATGGGCGAGTGGACTTCGTTTCAAGGCATCTATCGAGATCCAGACGGCGTTACGAGTGATGTGACGCGATTCGACGAACAGTTAGAAATTCCTCTGACCAATGTGACGGACAGCTTCGAAGTCTCCTTCCGAGCACGCATGCTGTTTATCGATAGTCTCGATGCCGACACTCCCAAGCAACTTGAATTGCAATTTCCAATTCCGCGTGACGCAAAGCGAATTCTGCAATCGAAGATCGCGGTCGTGTCGCCCAGCAATATTGTTACATCGGTGCAAGCCACGAATCAGTACACCGAAACCAATGTAAGCGACTTAGCC
>CAYQMZ010000905.1:0-3130 GCA_964418725.1 uncultured Pirellulaceae bacterium | reverse complement strand
CGATCAGCCCAACGTTGCAGGTGACGCTCGTCAAAAGTAGCCGCCACTTGCAAACGAATCCAAGTTGTTCGAAGCCATCGATGATGATTGTGTCTGTGACCCTGTCGTGAATGTCACCCCAGACTTTCGTGGGCAGGGTCGGTTGTCGATTGTGAAGGCAAACCGTCTTTGGGGTCCTGCCCCAGACTTTCCAATGAGCGTCAAGTGAGGCCAGCAATGTTGACTTGCCGCTGCCGTGTGGTCCGACGATTTGACCTCGCCAGTGCGATTCGGCGAGCCGCGTCCGCAGGCAGTGCAACGAATCTCCATCAGGAAAGCGATAGCTGATGGCACCCGCACGGATGAACTTCGTGGCAAATGGGTTACTCTTGGGGACCGCAGAGCCGGCGATTCGGTCACATCGCTCGGTTGCGGGAGAGAGCTTGCTAGGCATGTGGAGTTAGCTTCGCACGAGTCGGTTCGGCCGTGTTGCTTAGAATGAACGACTTTTCTTCACAAAACTCTTTGCCGCCCCGCGCGAAGATTCGTACCCGAACGAACCAGCGTACCTGCAAGATCTCGCCGTCATAGCTCAGCGGACTTTGTGGAAGATTAACGGTGCAAGTACGCAACGGTCGCAGGTCGTTGTCATCGGCGTCGCTGGGAACACGACGCTCGAAGAAGTGAACGCCAAAGTCTTCATCTCCTTTACCTTCGGTTACCCAAAGGACAGAAGCTTCCACCGCTGCAATCAAACCTAGATCGATTGCATCAATTTGATAGTCGAAGCGCAGTTCGTCTCCAGGCCGATACACGGCTGGGTCGTTATAGACCTGGATGCTCAGCAGCGGTTCCATAGTTTGCGACGCGACGATCATGGTTTTGGATGAAGAACGACAGGAAACTCGCGACGCACCGTTGGCCAGTTCGGACTTGTCCGCCGATTTCGAAACCTTGCCGCTATGCTCCGCTTGAACCGCGACCAAGGGTCTCTCGCCTTCGTCCTGCGTTTGGGCTGCGAGCTCGAAGTGGGTGCATCCTGACTAGGATCATCCGCAGCTTCCAACTGATCCTTGGTCTTTGACTTTGGACGGGCTCCACGCACATCCGCGGACTGCAGTCGTCTGGCCTGCAATCTTACCACAAGCTTCCAGGTGACCGCACTATGTTCTGCAGAGAACGAATGCATTGCATCTATGGGAAGTTGGAGTGGGCATTCACAGTGGAATGGATGACTTGGGAGGATTTCGAAATCGTCGTGTCGGAATACGGATTCTTCAAATACCCGTCGTCGCTCGACACGCGTGTCGGTCCCATCGGTAAAGGAAACTTGTTCGTCACATGCCAGCACCAACTCCAGCCAGTCGATATAGAGATGCCCGGATTGAGACAGGAAGACGCGATACGATTCTCCGGGCAGCATTGGCAAGTCTGATACTTCAATACTGGTTGGGCCGACAGCCGTCGCGCGGACGAGCATTTGAAAGAGCTTTGAGGTTGCGAAGACGCCGATCACTGCGTAGATGACCACGACAATGCGAAACAGGTTCCACCATGAGAAGGTGAACAAGCTTAGCAGTCCGAAGCCACCGTCCTGGTTGATGGCCAGCACAGCCAGTGCCGCCACAGCACAGTTCCAGAGCACACAGAACGTTGCGACTACGGCCAACTTTGCCGAAGCTGATTGCGCCGACGGAAGTCGATACGCGAGTCGAATGCCCGGACTGTTCTTGAGGTTGCGGTCACAAGGAATCGTTGGCAGAGCGGTTTTGGATCTGGGCTGGACTTCCGCCAGGAGGTCACTGTCCTTGGCTCGGTTTGCAATATCGGCCAGTCGTTCGGCTGAGGTGCCAGCGGACAGCGCATGATAGATCGCCCAGTACGCGCAGGTGATGGAGAGCGGAGCGAGCAGTAAACTGGAAAGCGTGAGCCCTAAATTCGAAGTAAGTGGGTTGCGGATCTGCCAAATGACACGCAACGAAATCAGCTGCGCCAAGATGACGATCCCAATAACGGACAACGCCGTATAGAAGAGCGTCTCACCCGCAGCACCCCATCGCGAAGAACCCGTTTGCCGATTGCCACGTTTCTTTTCCCACAGCCTGAGACGCCGCCAAAACCGACGGGAACCGACACTGCCTGCCGGCTTGCTCGGTGGGACGGTCGGCGTCACTTTCGACGATGAATCTTTCTTAGGCATTAACAGAAAAGAACAATGACGACACTCGAAGGCGATGGGTTGCAGGCACTGTTCTAGCATACCAATCGAAAATTAGCTGTGGCCTCATGGCATCTCGTCACGCCAATTGGTCATAGTGTCGCTAAGAACTCGTCGATCGCGTTGTTGACCGGCTCGGGATTCTCCAGGGGGGCCAAGTGTCCTGCTGCCTCGATTTCGCGGTAAGTGGCTTGTGGCAATGCTTGCGCGATCTGCTGCATCTCATCTGGTGGCGAAATTGTGTCGTCTTCGCCGCAGATCACTAGCGACGGCACATCGACATCTTTCAAGTGAGGCGTCATGTCAATTCGTTCTGCCATGCCTCGCTGCGTCGCCGCGATTCCGACCGGATCTGTATCCAAAATCATGTTGCGGACTTCTTCAACGATTCCGATGCGCGAGTTCAGCGTGACTTGGCCGAGAACCTTGGGAACCATCGATTCCGCTGCCATGGTAGAGCCGGCGTGCACCACTTGGGCCGCCATCATTTGCCTAGCTCGAGCAACCTCCTCGGTGTCTGCGACAGCTCTCGTATCGCACAGGATGAGCGCTGAAAGTCGGTCGCGATGATGACGCCAGAATTCCCACGCGACGTAGCCCCCCATAGAGAGTCCGCAAAGAGTCACCGGCTGGTCGATCTCTAACGCACTGAGGAGATTGGCGACATCGTTGGCCATCGAATTCATGGTGACGGAGCCCTCGGTAACGGACGAACCGCCGTGACCTCGCAAATCAGGCGCGATTACGCGATGCGACTTTGACAGGTGTTCAATTTGAAATCGCCACATCGAATTGTTGAGCGGAAAACCGTGCAACAATACGATCGGGCGACCAGTTCCCTGGTCCTCATAAGCGATGGTCAGTTCATCCAGTTCGATCGACGGCACGATGTCTCTCCTGACGAAGTTGTTAGTTGGGCACGCAAGATTAGTG
>CAYQMZ010000904.1:2750-3135 GCA_964418725.1 uncultured Pirellulaceae bacterium | reverse complement strand
ATGGGCGACGTCGTATTGGCGAAGTCGCGATTCGCCAGTGCACTTCGACATCTTCGGCAAAGCCTAAGAGATCGCCCTACGGCCGCTATTCGAGCAAAATTCCTCAGCGCCGTAATTGGCAGTGACAAGGTTGCCACAGAAGACCTTGAGCGCATCGAAGACTTTCTCGCCAACTGGCAGACACAGCAAGATCCACAGTTCCGCCTCAGTTTGGTTGACATTTTGCTGAAGCTGGGACGCCCTAAAGACGCACTGCCAATCCTTCAGGCGTTGGAACAGCAGAACCCGAGCACGCAGCACCGCCTGCGTATTGCTGAGACGCTGCACGCGTAAAAGAAGTTTGCTCAAGCGGAAGCGCTGTACATCGAACTGCTAAGGGTGGGCT
>CAYQMZ010000904.1:0-2740 GCA_964418725.1 uncultured Pirellulaceae bacterium | reverse complement strand
GTCTTGCTCTCTGCCGCCAGGAACAGCTTGGCGTTGGACGACTTTGAAGAAGCCCGACAGCGTTTCGACAAGATAATGCGGATGAAGCGAGATCACTCCGACTATCTAATCGAATACGCCATCGTTTTAGAGAAGACCGGCGATCGCAACAAAGCAGTTGAATTCCTCAACTCGACGCCCAATCTGTCGATCGAACATCGTCACTTCCTCGCATCCATCATGGTCACGATGAAGGAATACGATCGGGCGAAGCAGATTTATGCCGACATCTTGGATCGCGATTCGTCGAACGAGGACGCTCGCCGAAAGCTGGCGTACGTCTACCTTTGGAACAAGGAATACGGTCAGGCGATTTCCAGGTTTGAAAGTCTCTTCCAGGAGTCGCCTCACGACGAAAAACTCCATCAGGCTCTCGCGTCGGCATACCTGTGGAAGGGAGACTTCGAAGTCGCGTTGTACCACTTTGCGACACTCACCCAAGCGAATCGGAACGATTGGGACTTATGTGTCAGCTACCTGCAAGCCGCCAGCGGCAGCCCCAAGCTTACGCTGCGGCAACAGAACCTTATCTCGACCATTGATGAACAATTGATGGCCAATGCGGTTGGGCCAGCGTACGCAGATCAAATCAAAGAGCATCTTGCGGACTATTACGCAGGACATGCAAACCCGGGGCGTGCCCTGATGTTGTACGAAGAATTGACGGCATCGGGATTGGTCGGTTATGACTTGCGCCGCAAGTATGCCTACGCACTGCTCGCAAATCGACAGTCAGCCGAAGCGTCCGCGCTATTGGAGTCGCTGGTTACCAATCGTCCGCTGAACGGTACTGAGACAGATAGTGACGATGTCCGCCTGCAATTGGCATACGCGTATTTGCAGAGTGAACAGGTGGCGAAAGCCGACCGCGAATTCACTCGCATCATCGCTCGAGGAAATATTCAAGATCATCGCAAGCAAGCAGACATGCTGCTTGCGGCTGGTTCCGCGAGCAGTTCACTGGGGAATTCAGCAGAGGCTGCCGTACGATACGAAGCAGCCCTGAAAATCCTATCGCGGCTGGTAGCGACGAACTTACACGACACGTCGCTTTGGCTGCCGATGCTGAACGCTGCCGCTAGTAGCCCAACTTGGGACTCTACGGTCGAAACGACGATCCAGTCGATCTATGAAATCCGGGCCCGCCATCGCCCGTCCGCAGAATTCGACGCACGCCTCGCGGACGTCATGATTCGATTACAACGCCACCAAGAAGTCCTCGACATCTTGGGAGACACCGCTATCACGGAAGAGAATCGGCTGGAAATTCTTGGTCGCATGGCGAACGCTCATCTGTCGCTGCAACAGTTCGATCGCGCTATACCGCTCCTCAACCAACTCATTCAATTCGGCGAGTCCACTTGGCTAAGACGAAAGCAACTGGCTGACGCGTTGTATTCAACCAATGATCTCGCCACGGCAAGCACCATCTATGAAGAGCTGCTTGCAGACCTAAACGACGCAACGCCCGAAAATGAAGCCTTCGAGCTGACCGATCAGATGTCGGTCGTCGAACGACGGTCCGAGCTGATGCTGCACCTTGCTCGCACGCAATTGGCGATGGGAAATCGAGACCAGGCCATCGAACTGTTCACCAAACGCCGAGCATTGTCCAACAAGCTCGACAGCCAGACGACGATCGAATTCGCCGGCATTTTGCTGCAAGCGGGACAAGTGCAGCGTGCCATTAAGCTCCTTCGTGCACAAGAGCTTACTCCGGAACAGCAGCTTATTCTCGCTGGCGCACTTGAAGCCAACCAGGATCCAGCAGCTGCCCGTGAAATCTACAAGAACGTCGCGGCGCTAACCGACAGCCCACTAGCGAAACGCGGCCTAGCCAGAACGGCCCTAGGCCTTGGCGACTTCCAAACGGCACAGGCACACTTCGCAGCCCTAGTCGAATCGGAGCCCGACGATTTGGAGCTTTGTTTTGGATTAGCCAACGCCAGCTTGGGACTGTTGGACTTTGAAGCATCGTCAAAAGCACTCTCAAAACTGCTGTCGCTGAAGCCCAACGATACGAAGTACTGGCTGCCATTCGTGCAGGCAGTCGCAGGACTTGTTGGTAAATCGGGAGACGAAAATGTCACCTATCTGAAACAAGCCGAATTGATCGAGTCCCAGCTTGAACTGGTTGAGTTCAACGACAACGATCGCATCGAATTCGCTCTGCGTTTCGCGGATATGCACCTTGCCACCAAACGCTTCGACCAAGCCCTTGAGGCCGTCGCTCAGATCGCCGACACGGTGGCCAGTATCGACGGCGAAGCAGCGGAAACGATGCAGAACGAAGTCGTGAAACGCAGAGCCTATGCCTTGGTTGGGCTAGACCGCTTTGCAGAAGCCATCCCGATCTACCGCCGCTGGCTTCAGGTCGAACCAAACAACATCGACGCGAGATACTTGCTCTCGCTTGGCCTGAAGAACTCCGGCCAAAACAAACAGGCACTGCCCGAATTCGAACAACTACTTCGTCGCATGGAGAGCTCGACGGACACTGTCAGGCTGTCCGATGTCCAGTTGGCGGCAGCCGAAAACTACTTCGCCTTGGGTGACACCGATTCTGTGTCCCGCGCAGAGACGCTTCGAATTGTCGCGTTACGACAACTTGAGCAACAGTTTGCCGACGACCCGACGAACCCAATCGTGTGGGCAGGAATTGCTCGCGCCATTGTCCATGCGAATCAACTCAGTGATACGG
>CAYQMZ010000903.1:0-3138 GCA_964418725.1 uncultured Pirellulaceae bacterium | reverse complement strand
ACATATCGACGGAACGCAATAGCCTGACTAATTCAGCACGTTGTGCTTGGTCCACGGTGTAGGACCGATAACCCGACGAAGGATCCACATGCGCCGGCACCAGCAGCCCGATCTTGTCGTACAACCGAAGCGCCTTCAGTGACAATCGAGTCATTCTTGAGAATTGCCCGATGGGAATCAGCATAGCTCTTACCTCCAACTCAGATTATCGAGTCTGCCCTTGGGGTAGAGTCAACAGTCGTTTGCAAGAACGTGGAAGTAGTACTTTAGTCCGACGAAGCAGCAGCACACGTGATGTCGCAAGACAGCTCGGAGCATACGGCGCTGGAGCAGGATCAGCCCAACAACTTCTTCAGTTGCGTCCAAGTCCGGGTATTCGCGACGTCTGCTTTGGTCAAACCGGCACGGCGAGCCTGAAGAATTCCGTACCGCATCATGTCCATCCCGGCCGTACTATGGGCGTCGGTGCTAATCACGATTGGGATACCACGCTCTTTGGCCATCGCACAATACGTGTCGTTCAGGTCAAGGCGTTTGGGATGCGCATTGAGCTCTAGGAATTTCCCGTGCTCCACGGCAGCATCCATGACGGCCCCCAAATCAATGTCATAGGCTTCGCGTTTGTTCAGCAAGCGTCCAGTGGGATGCGAGATTGCCGACACATGGGGATTCGCGATGGCGTCGACCATTCGTTTGGTCAACTGATCACGAGACTGCTGCTGACCATAGTGAATGCTGGCCATGACCCAATCCGCTTGAGCCAGCGTCTCATCGGGCAAATCCATTCCGCCCTTTTCAAGAATGTCGCATTCGATTCCCTTAAGAACTTTGAAGCTACGACCAAGTTCTTTGTTGATTTCGTCAATCTCCGCCCACTGCTCAAGGCAACGCTCTGGATCTAAGCCATTGGCCATACTGACTCGCTGCGAGTGGTCTGTAATGGCGATGTACTTGATCCCGCGCTGCTTGGCAGCCTTAACCATTTCCAAGATCGTTCCTTTGCCGTCCGTGGCCACCGTATGCATGTGAAGGTCGCCTTTGATATCGGACAGTTCCAACAATTCAGGGAGCTCGCCCTGCTCTGCCCAATCGAATTCATGCCTGGCTTCGCGAAGCTCTGGTGGAAACTCCGGCAATCCTAACACGGCATAAACTTCCTTCTCACTTTTCCCAGCAAGCTGTTCGCCATCGTTGTCCCCTTCCGTGCTGTATACGCCCCACTCATTGACCTTCATGCCCTTTTGCTTGGCGAGTCCACGGACAACGACATTGTGCTCTTTCGAGCCAGTGAAGTACTGCAATGCGGCGCCGAAGGATTCATCAGGCACGACGCGCAAATCAATCTGCAGTCCGCTACCCAGACGCACGGACATTTTGGTCCCGCCTCGCACGATGGTTTCTTCGACCTCATCGAATTCGCCGAAGTGATCCATCACTACCTCACCATCGTCGCACGTCACCAGCAGGTCCAGGTCTCCGATCGTTTCTCTTCGTCGCCGGTAGCTGCCCGCCATTTCCATCTGCCGGATTCCGTCACAAGTTTTCATATGCTCCAAGAGGTTCTCTGCAATCTCATCCGCCTGGGCCCAAAGGATCCGGGTTTGCGATGCAGCGGACTCAGCGAAAGGAATTCCGTCCAAGATCACCTTTTCTGTTTTTGCTCCGAATCCCTTCAGTGCCCGAACCTCTTCCGCCTCGCACGCGGCCTTCAACTGATCCAAAGACTCAATGCCCATCTCTTTGTAGAGCACGGCTGCCTTCTTAGGCCCCAAGCCTGGAATACGAAGTATCGCGAAGACGGTTTCCGGAATCTCCTCCTTTAATTCCTCGTGCATCGGCAGCTTTTTGGTTTCCAGCAGCGTTTCAATCTTTGCTGCCAGGTCCTTCCCAATGCCGTCAATGTCCGTCAACTTTCGGCTATCATCTGCCGCCACCGTAGCGATCGGTTCCGAAAAGTGACGTATCGTACGGGCTCCACTTCGATAGGCCCGCAATCGAAACGGATTCGCACCTTTGAATTCCAGCATGTCTGCAATTTCATCAAAGATGTCAGCGATACGAGTGTTAGTCATTTTGCACTTCCATGGTTGAGCCCGCGATGTCGTTCACTGCGGCGACGAGCATAGTGCCCCGCGTGATCATTAAACACGCGAGGGCTTCGAAATCCGGCAAGGCGGCGAGCGGCTGACGTCTCTGCATAGGCGACCGATCATGGCCGCAAACAACAGCGTGTCTCGTCAACTACTTCTTCTTCACATAGGCAAAGTAAGTCCCGTAATCACCGTCTTCCGTGTGAAACAGACCAGCCATCTTGGTTTTGCCTGCCTTCAACTTCAGATTGAACACCACCTCTTTCGCACCCGCGGGCACTTCCTTAGTTTGCTCCTGATCACCGATCATCAATGTGACTCGTGAAGGATCAATCGACTTACCGGGCGTAACTCGAAAGGCTTTGGTGCCAGGTACTGGTTCGCCGGGAGCAAGCGGTGCATTGATGGCCAAATCAGATTCCGCGGGCCAACGACGCACGCGAATTTCGTAGTCTCCGTCAGCAAATACGTTGACATTCCAAAAGCCCGTGTTTCCCTTACCGGTCATCGCTGATCGGATATGAGCTTGATTCCAAGGCGTCGTCCCCGTCGTAATCCAATCGTGTGACGTCAGCCTCGCTGGATTCTCCGCTGGGTGCCCCAAATAGATCGCCGTTGCATTCGAAAAGGTGGGCAGCAGTTCTTGCCACCAGTCGTCGTAGAACTTGCGCAGCCGAGTAACTACCTCAGAGTTGGTTGAAGAGACATCGGATTCCTGCCCTGGGTCTTTCTTGATGTCATAGAGTTCATTGCCATTCACCAGTCGCCATTGCGAGGTCATCACAGCACTCTTGCGCCACTTGATCGGATCCTTCACACGTTGCGAGTCTGTCACAAGTATGCGATCAGGCCAGTCGACCGCGTCTCCACGCAACAAAGGCTTGATACTGCGCCCGTCGAATTTGACTTGTGCGGGCGAATTGATGCCACACAAGTCAATTAGTGTTGGAACGATATCAACATGAGCCGTCAACGGACGAATGTCTTTACCACCAGTCAACTTTCCATCGGGCCAATAGACAAAGAAAGGTACACGATGGCCGCCATC
>CAYQMZ010000902.1:0-3159 GCA_964418725.1 uncultured Pirellulaceae bacterium | reverse complement strand
ATTCGGGCGCATGCCGACCCATCAAGAAGGCACGGCCGGTCGGGACCACAATCCCGATGGCTTCACGTGCTGGATGATGGGAGCAGGTGTCAAAGGTACTAGCTACGGCGCCACGGATGAATTCGGTCGTCGAGCGGAAACGAATCCAACCACCGTTTGGGACTTCTATTCAACAGTGCTTCACTTGCTGGGCTACGATCACGAGAAGCTAACGTGGTACTACAACGGCCTCGACAGGAGACTTACCGACGTGCACGGCAACGTAGTTAAGGAGGTCCTGTCATGAGCAACGCAAGCTCGTTACCAGACAAAGCTCGAATGGAAAACACGCTCCCATTCCGCGTCGACCATCTGACTCATTGGTGTCGCGTATTTACACTCGTCGCGGTGGCATGCGTTCTTCTTCCATTGATGAACCAGCCGAGCCACGCGGCAGGAAACCTGACGGTTGATTTCGAAAAAGACGTTGCCACGATTTTTCAAGAACGTTGCATAGGGTGCCACCAACCTGGAATCCGCAAGGGTGACATCTCGTTGGCAAGCCTAGCTGACCTCGCCGCGAACGAATTTGTCATCCCGGGCGATCCGGACGGCAGCTATCTGATTGAGCTGATTTCGGGCTCGGATGGCGAGAAACCAGAGATGCCTCAAGAGGGTCCTCCGCTCTCGCCAGAACAGGTCGCAACGATCGCAAGTTGGATCAAATCAGGTGCCGAATGGCCTAAGGATTTAGTCCTGCGAGAAAAACCGAAGGCCGATCGTTCTTGGTGGTCGCTACAGCCACTCGACGCGGGCGAAATATCATCGCAGACCTCGATCGATGACTTCATTCGCAAGCGTCTTGCAGACGACCAGCTCTCGATGAATCCGGTGGCAGACCGCCACGTCTTGATTCGTCGCGCAACCTTCGATCTGCTTGGCCTTCCGCCGACGCCAGCGGAAGTCCAAGCATTCGTGGCCGATAAAAACCCGAAGGCATACGAGGCACTCATCGATCGGCTGCTTGACTCGCCCCATTACGGCGAACGTTGGGGGCGACACTGGCTGGATGTCGTGCGTTTCGGTGAAAGTGTTGGGTTCGAACAGAACTTCTTGATCAACGAACTTTGGCCATTCCGCGACTACGTCATTCGATCGCTGAACGAGGACAAACCGTTCGATCAATTCATTCGCGAACACATTGCCGGCGACGTTTTCGGCAAAGATCAACCCGAAATCGCGGTTGGCAGCGCGTTTCTGGTTGCCGGTCCTTACGACAGCGTGGGAAATCAAGACGCCGTCCAAGCGGCTCAGATCCGCGCCAACACGCTGGACGAAATCATCCGAGCCACCAGCGAAGCATTCATGGGCCTAACTGTTGGCTGTGCACGATGTCATGACCATAAGTTCGATGCGATCACGCAAGAAGATTACTACAGCATGTACTCAACATTTGCCGGCGTACGACATGGCGCCGTGCCCCTGGCGACTGCTAAAGCGCGCCGCAAACGGGTCCAAGCATTGAAGCCGCTCAATACTCGCAAGGCTGAAATCGAGTCAGCAATCGAAGCCATTGATCAAGCGGTACTGAAACGAGCCAACGATCGCATCGACGAATTCGAAGAGCAATGGACACGCGCATGCGTTGATCGCCGCGGAACAGAGGAAACGATCACGCCAGTCACCGCCAAGTTTGTGCGACTGCTGTGCGACGGCACCGACGCAAATCCAAAGGCCACGACGTTCCGACTGGACGAGCTGGAAGTATGGTCCACGGAAAACGAACCACGCAACGTCGCCTTGTCTAGTGAAGGCGCCACGGCGACCGGGAAAGCCAGAATCAACGAGGACTTTCCAGGCGTCTACGGTCCTCACCTGGCAATCGACGGAAAAACCGGCGAGCGATTCTTGTCCGCTTCCAACAGCATCACAATCGAATTAGCGCAAGCTACAGAGATCGATCGAATCGTGTTTTCCAGTGCTCGAGGTGAAGCGAGACCGGAACACAACATCTTTGGTGGGTTCCCAGCCGAATACCGAATTGAAACCTCGATCGACGGCGAAACGTGGTCGGAGGTCGCCAACGGCAAAACGAGACAACCAGCCAACGAACGTCACCGCACTCATCGATTGCGTCAGGCAGAGAGTACTCAGGACGAGGCGGCGCAGAAGCGATCCCTGCGGCGGACACTCGCCAAGATACGCAGCGACATTGCAAAGATTCCTCCGCTACCAAGCGTCTTCATTGGGACAAGAAACCCCAGCGATGCCAAAGGGCCTTTTCATGTCTTCGTTGGAGGCAATCCACAAAAGTCAGGTGAGAATGTAGTCCCGACGAGTCTGTCTTCCCTAAGCGGAGTCACGCCGACCTACAAACTCGAAGCAGATGCCTCTGAATCAGAGCGTCGCGCGACGCTGGCCCACTGGCTGACCGATACGAGAAATCCATTGACGGCCCGCGTACTGGCAAATCGCATCTGGCACTATCACTTCGGCACGGGCATCGTCGATACTCCCAGCGATTTAGGCTACATGGGTGGTCGCCCCACGCATCCGAGGTTACTCGATTTCCTGGCAACCAAGCTGCAAAAATTTGAGTTTCGCCTGAAGCCAATGCATCGCATGATCATGCTCTCACACGCATACCGCCAGTCTTCGCAGTATCGAAAAAATGCTGCGAAGATCGATGGGGATTCGCGTCTGCTCTGGCGATTCCCACCTAGACGACTCTCTGCCGAAGAGGTTCGAGACGGCATTCTGCAAATCGCTGGCAAGCTACAAAGAACCGAAGTGCAATCGCAGCCGATTCCCGATGGCGGCCCTGGATTCCGACTGTATCGGTTCATGCGAGACAACGTGTCGACGTACACTCCGCTGGACAAGCATGGTCCCGAGACGTATCGCCGAGCCGTGTACCACCAGAACGCCAGAGCCATGGTTGTCGACCTAATGACGGACTTCGACCAACCAGACTGTACGTTCTCTGCACCACGACGAGCTGAAACGACAACGCCTCTACAGGCACTTACGATGTTGAATCACAGCTTCACGCTCGACATGGCGAAGGCTCTGTCGCAACGCCTCGAAGCAGAAGCGGGGGCGAGCAACACCGCAAAAATCCACCGCGCATACCAGCTTTGCTACTCGCTTTAGGATGTACAGTCTTTGAATCGAAGACAA
>CAYQMZ010000901.1:2830-3165 GCA_964418725.1 uncultured Pirellulaceae bacterium | reverse complement strand
CAGTGATACAACGGCTGTTGCTCTAGCTGCGGTACTGAACGCATCCTGCGAGATCTACACGGACGTAGACGGCGTCTACACGACGGACCCACGTGTCGTCCCAGAAGCTCGGCGCGTCACCCGCATTAGCTACGACGAGATGCTCGAACTAGCGAGCCTTGGTGCCGGAGTCATGCATAGTCGATCGATCGAATTCGCCAAGAAATTCTCGGTCCCAATTCACGTCCGTAGTAGCTTGAGCGACGCTACGGGGACGATGATTGTTTTGGATCCCGAGGTGAAGGATCGGCCCGTTTCTGGGGCGGCCCTTACAAAGAGCGAAGCACGTGTAACAG
>CAYQMZ010000901.1:0-2820 GCA_964418725.1 uncultured Pirellulaceae bacterium | reverse complement strand
CCCGACGTTCCAGGTACCAGTCTGGAGATCTTCTCGCGTATCGCAGCGAAACACGTCACGGTCGACATGATCGTCCAGAACATTGGCCAAGGCGGCAAAGCCGACATTAGCTTCACTGTACCCATCGGTGAGTTGGCCGACACACTAGAAGCTGTCAACGAGTCCATGGAATCGCTTGGCGCATTCCAGGTCTCGCATGACGACGAGGTGTCTAAAGTTTCCGTCGTTGGTCTTGGCATGGAGCACCAACCCGGCGTCGCGGACCGGATGTTCAAAGCGTTGGCCGAAGCGGGCATCAACCTGCAGATGATTACCACCAGCGAAATAAAAATCAGTGCTTTGGTGGCTCGCGAACAATCCGTCGATGCACTTCGCTCGCTGCACGCCGAATTTGAATTGGACAAGGAGCCCGCAGGCCTCACCGAGAGCGACGCGACAAGCTACCAGGCTTCGACCGAGAAAGTCGACGCGTTGGCCGTTGTCTCGGAATTGCAGGACATGGAAGAACTGCTGATCGACGGCATCGACCTCGACAGTTCGCAAGGGCGAGTCACATTGCATGGCGTTCAGGACAA
Source organism: uncultured Pirellulaceae bacterium (assembly GCA_964418725.1). Taxonomy (GTDB): domain Bacteria; phylum Planctomycetota; class Planctomycetia; order Pirellulales; family Pirellulaceae; genus CAYNJG01. The sequence continues at coordinate 2,245 of CAYQMZ010000901.1, read as the reverse complement.
ACCTGGCGTGGCCGCGATGGTATTCAATGAGATCAGCAAGGCGGGCATCGTTGTCGACATGATCGTCCAGAGTCATCTGGAAACCGGCGAAGGCGAGATCAGCTTCACCGTGCCGGCAACCGACGTCGCAACTGCTGTTTCAACGCTGGAATCAATGTCCACCGACGCAATCAAGAACGTCAGCAGCAGCGCGTCCGTTGCAAAGTTGTCAGTCTCCGGAATTGGACTTCGCAGTCATACCGGCGTGGCAATCCGCATGTTCAAGGCGTTGGCCGACGCGGGTATTAATGTCCAGATCATCAGTACCAGTGAAGTACGTGTGAACGTCATCGTTGCAGGTGAAGACGCCGATGCGGGCCTCAAATGCTTGCAAGCAGCTTTCGAAGACGTGCTTCGTTAGCCGAGCATTGCAGCCTGCCAGTTCCCGAACATTTCAAATGGCGGGCGCAGTACCGCTACATACAAGCCATGGCCAAAGACAATGCCGGAGCAGGATTCAGCCTCAAGGATCACCTGTTCAATCGCGAGCGTGTTCAGTATCTAGCGAGACTGTTTGCCAGCTCATCTCCGGATTTCGATGCTAAGCGCTTTGTTCGCCTCGGGACGAAGCCATTCAAGCAGCTTGAACTGAAGCAACGGATCACGCATCTCGCGCAAACGCTAGAGGATTTCTTACCAGCTGAATTCGATCAGTCCGCCAAGCAAATCGTCGCAGCGCTGCCGCCGCCCCTGGATCCGAAAAAGACGGACGATGACTTCGGTGATTTCATCTTCGCTCCGCTCGGTGAATTCGTAGTTCGCAACGGCATGCAACGCAAACATCTTCGCCTGTCACTGCGGACGATACGTGAGATCACCCAGCGTTTTTCGATGGAGTACGCGATCCGGCACTTCATCAACCATCACACGGACGCGACGCTGAACGAGTTAGAGAAGTGGTCGACGCACAAGAACTACCACGTCCGGCGTCTTGTCAGTGAGGGCACCAGGCCATCACTACCGTGGTCCGGCAAAGTCTCGATCGATATTGAAACACCACTACCGTTCCTCGATACGCTACACGCCGACCCAACGCGATACGTGACGCGATCTGTGGCAAACCACCTCAACGATATTTCCAAGGTCGCACCAAAGACCGTCGTCCAGCGACTCAAGTCCTGGAAAAAGCTGAAACAGCAGGACGCATCAGAACTACAGTGGATCAGCAAACACGCACTGCGAACTCTTGTTAAGCAAGGACACCAGCCGGCCCTGCAATTCCTAGGCTATCGAGCGAACCCACAAGTCGAGGTCTTCGATTTCGAGATTGCCACGCCGTCGATCAAGCGAGGTGAGGCTTTCGAGTTTTCGTTTCGCATTTCGGCCAAGCGGCCCGAACCATTGATGGTGGACTACGTCTTGGACTTTGTAAAAGCTGACGGTTCGCTGGCTCCGAAGGTATTCAAGCTAAAGCAACTCGACCTGGACAAAAGCGAAGACATAACGATCAAGAAACGACATCGACTGCTAGCCAATGCAACTACATATAAGGTCTATCCAGGAACCCACCGCGTCACGCTACAGATCAACGGAAAGCCGTTTGGCACGCAAGAATTCAAAGTCCGTTGATCGGCAACACTTTGCCTGAGGTTGCAATGGCCAAGTTCAACAAGGAAGTTCTTTCAAGCATTGATGCGAGTGTGCTTTGCTGGTTGGCAACAGCGTCAGCGGACAACGTGCCCAACGTTTCGCCGAAAGAAATATTCGTTGCGAAAGGAGTTGATACGCTGCTAATTGCCAACATTGCTTCGCCGAAGTCGGCAGCAAATGTCCGAGCCAACCCGAACGTCTGCGTATCGTTCATCGACATTCTCGTTCAGAAGGGATTCCAGATCACAGGAAGCGCCACGCTCGTCGAGTCATCAACTCCCGACTTCGAATCACTCGCTGAACCGCTACTCAAGATCGCCGGTCCGCGATTCCCCTTCTCATCCTTGTTCAAAGTCACAGCGACGCGAATCAAGCCGATCCTCGCCCCCAGCTACACGCTTTATCCCGAAACTACCGAGCAACAGCAGATTGAGTCTGCGAAGCGAAGATACGGCTTGGACGCGGATTGACTGGCATTCTCGCGTTGTTCCAACGTCAATCCCATTGCCCGACAAGGTGCGACTGCTTCGCTTCAGACATCACTCCAACAAGCCAGCATCGTAGTCCCAAAACTCCCGCCACTCCGCTGGCCCAGTGATCTCAAAAGCAGTTTTTC
>CAYQMZ010000900.1:0-3175 GCA_964418725.1 uncultured Pirellulaceae bacterium | reverse complement strand
TGCGATTCTTGTCTGCTCCATGGGTAGGACTGCTGAGGGACGATGTTTGGCTGAAAAACGCGAAACACGCCAATCAAATGGCAAAAGACCTCTCAAATAAGCTACAAGAATTGGATGGCGTGGAAATAATGTTCCCGGTCGAAGCCAACGCCGTATTCGCAAAGCTGCCAAAACCAATGGAAGACGGAATGCGAGAAAAGGGCTGGAGTTTCTATAACTTCATCGGAGCAGGTGGCTCTCGGTTAATGTGCTCCTGGGATATCGGTCCAGAGGACGTCGAACGTTTCGTTTCTGATTGCAGGGAATTTCTGTGAGTCGCATCTTCGCTTTGTCCAACCGAGCCTCATTTTGGGCGGCCCTCACGGTCGCAGTGCTGTCGTTCGGGAACCGGTTGTACGCAGCGAAGCCAACGTCGGAAGCAAGCGATCAATCAGAGCTTTCAGCATCTGCGAGACGAGGGTACGAGTACCTCGTCAACAAAGCCTACTTGCCTGCGGATTTTGACCAGGAAGCTTTCGAGAACCTGTGGAAGGTCTGGCCAGCAAAACTTCGCGAGCGTGCTGCTTCTGCGACCGCCGAAGAGCGCCGACGGATGTCTTTCTCCCGCTACGGTTTAACCGGTCGGCCGGAGGATCCCTCGAAGCCACTTCAGTACGTCGTGGACGAGCAAGGCGGCTGGACGATGAACTGCTTTGCCTGTCATGGGGGCAAAGTCTTAGGGAACGTGAAGCCTGGCCTGCCCAATTCGATGTACGCGCTGGAGACGCTGACGGCTGACATCCGCAAGGTCAAGGTGTTGCTGCGGAAGCCCATGACGCGAATGGACATTGGGTCGCTTGTTGTGCCGCTTGGTAAGACGAACGGCACGACAAACGCTGTGATGTTCGGCGTGGCCCTAATGTCGTATCGGGATGCTCATCTGAACTTTTATCCTGATCGCTCGCCGCCGAAAATGGTTCACCATGACATGGACGCGCCGGCTTGGTGGCATTTCAAAAAGAAGAAGCACCTCTACGCGGATGCATTTGCGCAGAAGGGGCATCGGGCACTGATGCAGTTCATGCTGGTTCAGGAGAACGGGCCGGAAGAATTCAAAGAGTGGGAGTCAGACTACCGGGATGTCTACGAGTTTCTGGAGTCCATTGAACCGCCAGCCTATCCGTTCGAGATAGACGAAGGACTTGCTGAGACTGGTCGCGGACTCTTCAACGACAACTGCGCCCACTGTCATGGCACGTACGGCGAAGATGCCTCGTACCCAAATAAGCTTGTTGCAATCGATGAGATCGGAACGGACCGGATTCGCCTGGGAGCACTTAGCGAACAGGATCGCGCATCCTACGACGAGAGTTGGTTCGGTCACTTTGGAAAACACGAGACGCGGTTGAATCCTGGCGGCTACATTGCTCCACCGCTTGATGGTGTCTGGGCTTCAGCGCCTTATTTACACAACGGATCGATTCCTACGCTTGCTCATCTGATGGATTCCAAATCGCGGCCCAAGATATGGAAGCGATCTGAAGACGGTTACGACAAAGCTCGCGTTGGATTGGCTGTCGAGGAATTCACGAAACTTCCGTCATCCTTAAGAAGAGCTGATCAGATTCGTCAGTACTTCAATACGTCCAAGTTCGGCAAGAGCGCTGATGGACACACGTTCCCGGACGACCTAACTCCTGTGGAAAAAGCGGCCGTCCTCGAGTATTTGAAGACGCTTTGACGACAGGTTCTTTCGCGAAATTGGCTCAAATTCGAGTGTCTTGCTCGTCGCCAGTGGTGCCATCGGCATACAGGTTAGATCGATTTGATTGACCGGTTTCCCCGCCCTTTGCCGTACCACCAACACGTCCTAAAATGAGGCGTATCTGAGGGATAAGGCCCTCGTTCCGTTTATCAGTGCCCAGCGTTTTGCTGCTTATGGCACGGAGAGGTTTTGCATAAAGATGACGCAGATTCTGGAAGCTCGTGCCGGAAACATTACGCCGGAAATGGAATTCGTTGCGAAGCGAGAAGACTTGTCTCCGGAACTGATCCGTGACGAAGTCGCCATCGGCCGCATGGTGATACCTGCGAACAAGGTGCACGTTGCCGGTCGTCTGGAACCGATGTGCATTGGCATCGCGGCCAAATGTAAAATCAACGCGAACATTGGAAACTCGGCCGTCACCAGTGACGTTGACGAAGAACTGAAGAAGCTGCACATGGCAGTTCACTTCGGTTCCGATACGGTCATGGATCTGTCGACGGGGAAAGACATCGACGACATCCGCAAAGCCATCATCGGTGCGTCTCCGGTTCCCATCGGGACCGTTCCCATCTACCAAATGCTGGAAGAGTTGGGTGGCGAGATTGAGGACATGCGACCTCAGCACTTCTTGGACATGGTCGAGCACCAGGCCAAGCAGGGCGTCGACTACATGACGATCCACTGCGGCATTCTGCTGGAGCACTTGCACCTAGCCATGAACCGTGTCACGGGGATCGTCAGTCGTGGCGGCTCGTTGATTGCGAAGTGGATGATGGCGCATCGCAAACAGAATCCACTCTACGAATCCTTTGGTGATCTCTGTGACATCATGCGAGAGTATGACGTGACGTGGAGCCTGGGAGACGGTCTGCGACCAGGTTCGATTGCAGATGCCAGTGACGAGGCACAGTTTGCAGAACTCGACGTACTAGGCGAGCTGACTCAGAAAGGCTGGGACTGCGGAACGCAAGTCATGGTCGAAGGCCCTGGCCACATTCCACTGGATCAGATCAAGATGAACATCGAACGGCAGATCGATGTTTGCAAAGGCGCACCGTTCTACGTTCTAGGTCCACTCGTGACAGACGTGGCACCTGGCTATGACCATATCACCAGCGCAATCGGAGCCGCGATGGCTGGTTGGCATGGTGCCGCAATGCTGTGTTACGTGACTCCCAAAGAGCACCTTGGATTGCCGAACGAAGACGACGTGAAACAAGGGGCGATTGCGTACAAGATCGCAGCTCACGCCGCCGACGTGGCTCGCAAGCGTAAGGGAGCTCAAGATCGCGACGACGCGCTGAGCAAGGCACGCTTTGAGTTTGACTGGAACAAACAGTTCGAGCTGTCACTCGATCCAGAAACTGCTCGCGCTTATCACGACGAAACGTTGCCGCAGGACACGTTCAAGAGTGCTCACTTCTGTAG
>CAYQMZ010000899.1:682-3183 GCA_964418725.1 uncultured Pirellulaceae bacterium | reverse complement strand
GTAGCGGGGATGTCGGATTCTCGGATTTCCTTATCCTGTCCGACAACTTTGGCAACACGGTGGCCGGGGCGCAAGCCGTACCGGAGCCGTCCACGCTGTCGTTGTTCCTGTTGGGAGTTGTAGCCTGCGGGTTCGCACGACGTAGACGAGCGTAGTGCTGTCGCAATCATAGAAATGAAGAAGCAGAAGCGATGTCCTGGATACAGGCATCGCTTCTTTCTTTAGGCAACCTCAGGATCACAAGCAGCTGGATCACACGGCAACAGGATTCGGTAGCGTCTGGCAGTTTCAAGCCAAATCGTTGACCGCTGCAATTGGTTAGTTCAACTCGCCAATGCGGATATTGCGGTACTGGCAGCTCATTTCGCGTTTGCCATGCAGCTGAATACCCAGCGGGCCTTCTTCGATGGCTGACTCGGACTCGTAAGTCATGATGAACTTACCATTGATCCAGACGGTGTAGGCGTTGCCTTTGCCGACGATGGTCATCGCATTCCACTCTTTCGGTTTGAGCGACTTTTCTTTCGCCGCCATCGCCTTTGTGTCTTTCACGTGCGGATAGCCTTTGCCCGGAATATAAGGCAGTCCCGTCATGTCCTTTTTGAGTGAGCCTGAAATGCCAATCTGGATTTGGTCATGGCTGTTGCGCATGAAGATTCCGGTGTCCACGGTTCCTTCGCCGAATTTGAAGTCGAACTCCATCACAAAGTTCTTGTACTTCTTTGCGGTCCAAAGCGTCTGTCCTTTTCGCTCCGGGCCGTTCTGCACTTGAAGCGTGCCGTCCTCCACGGTGAACCAAACCTCGTTTCCCTCCGGTGCTTTCCAGCCTTCAAGGTTCTTGCCATTGAACGCGACCGGCAATTTGTCTGCCACAGATATGGATGCGCAAGAAGCGACTAGCAATGATGCGAGAAGGACTCGGAGGGACATGGCGTGCTTTCGGAAAGGGGGAGGGGTGTGGAGGCGAAAGAACGGACAGGAGGCTGTCGGTTGCGACTAGAACGGTGGTTCGTCTTCGTCTTGTGAGGCCTCTGCGAATGCGGCGTTTGCATCAGTTACGGCTGCTGGGCTCGATCCATCGCCTGACACGACCTGGAAGCTCATTCCCTCGGCGTTCAGGAAGTACTTCACTTCACTGTTGGCGTCGCGTTGCCATTTGCGACCACTTAGTCGGTACGTGATTTCGACATCGTCGCCAACCTTCAGGTCGTCGACGAGATCGCAATTGTCGTGCGTGAACTCCACGGGCACGTAGTTCGTGAACTTTTGCTTGTCCTGTTCAAGGACAACTAGACGCTTGCGAAAGCCGTTGTTGCCATAGGTCTTGGTGCTATCGATGAAGTGGACAATGCCACGGACTACTGGTTGGCTCATAATCGTTCCTTTTTCTGTTCGGCGTTGACGCGGCTTTCTGCTGCTTGCCATCCATGCCGAACGGATCCTTCAACTGGGGGCGGCAACGTCGCGTTCCGGCCCGGCGACCCATATCGTACCGGCAGGCTGCACTGCCTTCTACCCTTGAAAAACAGCACGTGGCATCGGTTTCCGCGTGTGTTTCGCCGTGCGGCTGGTCTATTTGCTGGGGAGACTTCGTGCGAAGCGGACGCCTCGCTCGATCCAGGACTTGAGTTCGTCGTCGCTCTGGATGCCCTCTGCCTGCACCATCGCCCAACCCCTCATCACTTTGCCGGTGATGTCCATCGGCCGCACGTAGGGTTCTGATTGGGTTTGCTCGTGGGAGTCCCTGTCCAGCCGAACAATCAAGGAGCCCTTCCAAGGCCCTACGCACATGTTGCCGTTAATCATGAAGCAAACGCCGCCGAACATGTTCTTTTCTGTGTAGCCCTTGCGGCGTTTCATGAGCCGGCGAATTCTATCGACCAGGGCTTCGTCTTCTTCTGTCATTTCGAATTACTCGGTTGTTGACGCTTTCGATTGTAGCGAATCACCTCGATCCATCGCTTCGAACAGTCAGGTAGACCGTGACCAAAGGCCTGGCAAGCCATGCGGAATCTGAAGCGTATGACGCCACTTTGCCTCGCATTTGGGCATCGTTGACCGGGTTTTTCCGGTGTTTCATTCTTTGTTGCATTTGTTGGCACAACTGAAAACGGTGCATTCAAGGCAGTGCCTTGTTCGATGGCAATGCTAGACCCACCCAAAAACTCGAAGGATCGAGTAATGACCCACCTACGCCGCCCAATGGGGCTGGTCGCTATCTGCGCGACCGGTCTAGTATCCGTCGTAACTTCTGCTGGCTGCCATTCTGTTGCACCCGAGGGAGGAATCCATCCTCCTGCAGTTGCCGCTAACAGCGGCCCCTCAAGCTACCAGCAATTGCGAGCCCTTGGTGTCCCGCGTGTGGAAACAGTGGTCGAGCAACCGGCACTTAGCCAGGTCGCCACCGGTGGTCGCTCAGCAGCACCCGCGGCCGTGCAGCCGAACGTAGTGCCAAGTCAGATGCCGCAACGGTTTCGCACGCCCGCACAATCTGCGAACCA
>CAYQMZ010000899.1:0-672 GCA_964418725.1 uncultured Pirellulaceae bacterium | reverse complement strand
TTCAAAACGCGAGTGTACGGACGCAACCGAGTCCTCCTCAAACTGTACATCTCCGACCCCAGCACCCGCAAACCAATGCCGGACTGCCAAGCCCGTCCCAGACGGTTGCGCAACCAACGTGGAGCCAGCAGGCTGCAGCCTCGCCAGCAACCCTGCCATCCACAACGCAGCACGCGATTCCTTACGGAGCCAACGCTGCCAGCAAAGCGATCATCAATGCAATGTCACAGGCTCCCGCAGGTCTTCCGCAGACTGACCAGCACTACGTGACCCAACAGCAAACATCGTCGATGACGATGGGGACGCAGCCCTACTACCCGACAACTGGTGCAGCACATGGGTTGGCTCAGCAGTCGTTCGCCTTCCAGGCTTCTCCTGCACGAACGATCACGCGTACGCCTACGGATACTGTGGGCATCTCATCGCTAGGTGGCAGGGGAGTGGATATTCGGCAGCCACAGCCAAGTCAGCCAACTCATTTCGTTCAGCCGATGGGACCGCAGACGCCTCCGATGTTCGTGCGATTGCCTGTGCCAGAGGCTTCGCATCACGTCACAAGGCTGCCTGTCTACCAACATCCTGTGGTGAATAGGACGTCACCGGTGGCAGCACCGGCCTATGTCGCAACTCCGCAAGCGAACGTTGTCGCCAAAGCAGCGAAAGCGACCGCTA
>CAYQMZ010000898.1:0-3186 GCA_964418725.1 uncultured Pirellulaceae bacterium | reverse complement strand
AAAAAGTCGCAGGCAGAACATTCAATGTTGCAAACGGAAAGTCGATCAGTCTCAATGCAATGCTGTTGATGCTGAATGAATTGTTGGGAACCGATATACAGGCTCAGTATGAGGAGCCTCGTGTGGGCGATGTGCGGGACAGTTTGGCCGACATCTCCAACGCTCGAAAGTGCCTTGGCTATGAGCCCGTGGCTACTTTTGAAGAAGGCCTGAAGCGTTCCATCGATTTCTATAAGTCGCTTTTGGCGTCCAGCAAATAGACACGCCCGCGCTAGGGAAGGTCCGACGACACATCGTCGGTTTCGGCGTTGATCGTTTCGGGGTCGGCTTCTGCTTGGACTGACGCTGGCTGTTGATTTCCAACGCCGAACTGTGGCGAAACAATCAGTTGTGAGAACTTTGTGATCGACGCGGCTCGTTGCGTGTCACCGTCTTCCGTGTAGGCCTTTGCAAACGCCTGGCACTCTTTGGCGACGATCTGTTGAAGCTGTTTCTCAAAGGTGGAAGCGTCTAGTCGGCGGGCTGCCTCTAACACTTCTGGGATGATCGGGTACAGATCTTCATTCGCCAGGTTCGCCACCATGCCCCAAAGTATTCCGGCGAGTTTGGGGTGTGCCTTGGACCAATCTAGCCAAGACTCCATTCCTTGCGCGCCGGGCTGCTTCAGGTAGTTCACTAGGATCGATGCATCGCCGCGATAAGGTTTCGAGCCGACTTCGTGCATCGAAACGATGTCCCACCGAATCGGTGCATTGCGAACTTGGTTCATTGGCCCGTTGTTTCGCGTACTTCGCCGAATGTGGTTTGCGAGTTGGTCTTCTGCTCCAACGATTTTCGAGACGTTGACGGGCCAAACTTGGATTCGCAGAAACGGAATCTGAACGTAGCTAAACTTTCGCATCGTGAACCGCTGTGGCGAAAATTCTTCCCCACGCACCTGACCGTAGATCGCCAGCGCGAATCCGCCAATCACGAGAATCAGGGCAGCGACCAATAGCCAGATGCCAATGCGTAGCCTACCGCGACGGTTTGCGATTCTGGGGGCCCGCAAACGTGTGGGAAGCTGACTGCCTTGTTGCCACGCTGCGAACATCTTTGCACTCCGGTTTGTCGTTCTCATTGGTAACTTTACTCGGATTGGCGGCATGGCCAATGTCCGCGCGTTTCGGTGGTTGCTGCTTCTACACGGAGTATTCGAGCCTTACCAACATATCTTGTGCTAGCAACAGCGTACCAAACCAGCGTGAAGTTGGCGGGCTAATTCGATTCATCTTTCCTTGTGGTGTCCGTCGTCTTAGGATCGGACCATTGAAAGGAAGCCAACATGAATTCCCCCATCTCCTTCGGTGGAAAATGCGTTACCGTTCTGGTCGGTGCAGCCCTGTCGTGGGCTACGATCACGGTCCCTGAATTCGATCAGGCGGTAGGCAAGCTCTTTCGTATGGACACAGCAAGCTCGAGCCTGTCGACGACTTCTAGCTCGAGCTTAGCATTGGCTTCGAGCGACATCTCGTTAACGGATGTGTCGCTTGACCAGCCGGATTTGCCTCAGTCGCTTCGCTTTCGCGGTGACGAAGGTTCAACCCCGGAAATCCAGTTAGCGCCCGACAGATTGGAACCGGGCTTAGTCGATGAGATAGGCCCGGCTCTAGGGCAAGGCAATGTGTCTGCTCCGATGTCTGTACCGAAAGAAAGTCTTGCTTTGCAGGTCCCGGCCACGGTTGAGAGTCGGGCAAGCACGACAGCCACTGAGACGGATCTTCTTGAATTGCCAAGCGGTTCCAGCGAGCAACGGATCGAGCATTTGGCATCTCGATTGAAACAGCTTGGTGCTTCTTACGTTTTGCTGGAGAGACTGCCGCAGAGAGCTGGCGAAAAGTTCCGTGCGCGATGTGACTTGGCGGGTCCTCAAAATCCAGTAAAGTGCTGCTTTGAAGCCGTGCGGGACTCGCCCGACGAGGCGCTTGAGGAAGTTTTGCAGGCGGTGTGGGCGAATGCCAAGCGGCCCAACTCTCCTAGGGCCGCGATCTAGTTGGTCGTGTCGGCCACTTGTTCGTGATTGTCAGCCACAGATCGCCCAATTGCAGGATCATCACGTTGAGTGACGCAGCAGCCACCGATCCGGGGGACGAAACGGGCCGATCCGAAGACTCTCGCGACCAAAAAATGGCTCGCTTGCTGGCCGTTTTGTTCCTGGCCAAACAGCCACTAAACACTCGGAAACTGAGTGATTATTCCAACTTGGCGGACGGTACCGAAGCACGTACACTGGTGCGGCAATTAAACGAAAAACTGGACTCGACGGCGAAACCTTACCGGGTCGAAGCCGTTGCCGGAGGATACCAAATGGTGACCCGGCCGAAGTTTGCCAAATGGCTTCGGCGGCTGGAACATCTGCCCGGTGAGGTGCGGTTATCTGCTCCCGCAATGGAGACCCTGGCGGTTGTCGCGTACCAACAGCCAGTGCTTCGGGCCGATGTGGAGGCCATTCGCGGTGTCAGTTGTGGAGAGATACTTTCGCAACTGCTTGACCGCGACCTCATTCGCATCGGTGGTCGAAGCGATGAACTTGGACGACCCTACTTATACAATACGACGAAGCGATTTTTGCAGCTTTTTGGACTGCGAAGTTTGGACCATCTTCCAAACTCCGACTTATTCTCGCAGGACGCAAACGACGACGACGAGACGCAATCGACAACAGAGACGGTGAAGGATTAGGAGACCGAGGTGACGATGGGAACCGTGGGAACATTGCTTGGCAAAGAGCTCGAGGAAGACTTAACGTTTTTCCACGACGCCACGTACGCGCCACGACTGAGCGATGACGAAGAAGTGGACGAAGATGAAGAACTCGGCGAAGACGAAGAGCCGGGTGATGAAGAAGAGTTAGGTGAAGACGAGGAGTGGGAAGAAGACTCCGACGAAGCTGAGGACGACGAAGAGCTCGGCGAAGATGAGGAGTGGGAGTACGAGGACGAAGATGAAGCCGAAGAAGATGGCGACGACGAAGAGCTAGGCGAGGACGAAGAGTGGGAGTACGAAGACGAAGGCGAGGAGGATGACTCCGACGAAGCTGAGGACGATGAAGAACTCGGCGAGGATGAAGAGTGGGAGTACGAAGACGACGAAGAAGATGACTCGGAAGACGACGGCGAAGTCGATGAAGAAGACGGCGAATGGGAA
>CAYQMZ010000897.1:0-3193 GCA_964418725.1 uncultured Pirellulaceae bacterium | reverse complement strand
GCGCCCAGGCGGGTAATGATTGTCGAACTCGATGATGACGGTAGGGCCGTGGATTCGGAAGTAGTAGGGCTTGTTTTCTTCCGTACCAGCCCAAGCAAAATGGATCTTGTCCAGCCCTGATTTCAAAATGCGATCCAGCTGAATGTGAGCGATGTTGTGCTCGTAGTTATGGACATACTCGTCGATCAAAGACATCAGCAGTCGACGTTGGGCGGGATTGAGTTCGGAGGCCGGTAGCCCCGAAGGCGACTTCAGCTGGTCTCCTCGGGTTGGACCGGTGATGACGTCGCGGGGCGCAACAACGTCAATGACCGCTTTCGCACGCTGCTTTTCATCGAGTGAGTCGAAGAGCTTTCTCCCTTTCTCATCCTCACCGCGCTGCACGTACCAGCCAGCATAAGTTCCTTCTGGTAGTCGAGCCGGATCGGACCCCATAAACGCAGGTCGTACCGATACTTCGTCGCCGACCACGGTGATGTTCAGCGCGAGGTGATGTCCGTCCAGTTGCCAACCCCATACTTTGTCTTTCGCGGGATTGCCGAATATGCCGATCCAATAGAGATCATGGCCGAACATGGGCGTGTTGTTTGGACGACGCTGCGCTGCCATTGCCTTTAGCAATTCATCAAGGTGCATGATGCCGGTCGTCTTGAGATAACCTTGACTGCTTAGCGTACTCTGAAGCAGCTGGTGGGCCAGTGTTCTTTGCTTGGGTGACATCTCTTTAAAGCTGACGCCCAAACGTTTGAACGACGTCGCAGGGAGATTGCTCCATGCCCGTCGTTCTTTGTCGTCCATGGCGAACGAAGCTTTCTTTCTCAGCTCTGGACTAAGGCCCTCAACAAAAGTAACAGCAGCTTTTCGGATTTCGGCGACGGGTGCCTGATACTCGTCCTTCTTTTCCTGAGCATGCGTGACATTGATGCATAGAAAGAGAATAGCTAACGGCAGAAAACGGCTCATGTTTTGCCTTTCGAAATTTGGTTAACTGGCGTGCAGATCCCGAGCACTAGGTCACTGCTTGCACATTGCTTTACCTGTGCTGGGCCCTTGCCCGTGATGCTGTTCTTCAAAACGCACATCGGCTGGAGCCATGAATCGCGAACAACTGAACGGCGTTTAACGGAGGGCGTCTGCGCGTTGCGGTTTGGGAAGCGAAGTGGGTTTGCCTTGGTAGCCGATGGTGGGCTTTGTCAATCTGCGGGGCGCAGGCGTTGTCGGCTTGCCGCTAAACGATGACGCATGATTCTACTTGGGCTTTCCGTTGTGGGGTACTCGGCAACAGTCCTCTCGGCTCTCGCCCTCACTACGCCCGGAGCCGTTGTGGACATGATTTTTTGAGCTCGAACTTTTGTGAGCGACACGCAACAGCCAATTTGTCAGCACAGGTGATTTCGCGGCTAAATTCTCTCGCCAGTTGAAATCTCCCAAGAGGTCAGCTGTTCGCCCATAGAAGCGATCGTGCGAATCAAGTGACTATCGGATACACTGCGGATTGCGGGATACACTTAAAGGAAAACGTCATGGCCAGTTGTTTCCAAAGCTCACGCTCCGTGCGTAAAGGCTTTACGCTCGTAGAATTGCTGGTCGTGATCGCGATCATCGCCATGCTGGTTACACTTCTCTTGCCCGCGGTGCAAGCTGCAAGAGAAGCCGCACGCCGAACACAGTGCATCAACAACCTCAAACAGCTGTCGCTTGGGATGCACAATTACGCATCTGCGAACGATGCGTTTCCTTCCCTTTCGACGCGGACCGATAGATTTGCTGAGGGCTACTCTTATTGGGTAGATATTCTGCCGTTCATAGAACGACAGGGTTTCTACGACGCGCTTGATGTGGAGGCGCACCCTTGGTTAGCCCACGGTACTTCGAGGGCGAATAAGCAACTGATCCACGGGATGTTGTTCCCCGAATTTGTCTGTCCATCCAGTTCACACCCGGAACTCGGAAACGTTGAACGACATTCTCCGGGAAACGCTCGCGAAGGAGACGCACACTCCACTCGCCCTCAATACATTGCACTTAGTGGCGGTGTGACAGACGCCGACAATGCTCCTCAGCCACGGTTTGATGAACCAGAGAATACCCGTTGCTGCGACTGCTGTGGCGGAAACGCGTCCAATGGGATCTTCTCGCCTCGTGGCATACTGGCCCCTGCCAACAAGACTTCCAAGCTCCGGTCCGTTACCGATGGCATGTCGAAGACGCTTCTCTTTGGGGAAGCGTCTGCAGCCTACTACAACTTTGAAAGAGAGCCGCTACAAGTGTATGGCCGAACCGGCATCACGATGGGGTCGGACTCTGTCGAACGTCCCTCGGGCACTCGGTACTTCCACGCGACAACTGTTCGCTATGCCATCAACACGGACTCACGAGAGTTGCCGGGGGTTGCCCCGAACTGGGGCTCAAATTTGCCGCTCACGTCCGAACACAGTGGCGGTGTGAACGCGGCAATGGGGGACGGTTCCGTCATGTTCCTCACGGACGATACCAATATGGTGATCTTGAAACGATTGGCCACGAAGGACGACGGGGAAGTCGCGAGTACCATTCAATGATCGAAGTTCTTTCAAAAGTCGGACACCGCGTTATTTGGATGAGTGCAATCGGTGCTCTATCGTTCGCGGTGGGCTGCCGTGGAGAAGACTACGGGACAGTTACCGGCACCGTCGAATACGCCGACGGCGATGTCCCGGTGGGAACCAAAGTCTTCTTTGAGCAGTCAGGCACGGGATACGTAGCCGCTGCAAAAATCGACGAGGGCGGTGCATTCGAGCTTGCCCACAAAGGATCCCCGAAACTCCGCATCGGCGAGTACACGGTGTTCTTCGGTCCGCCTGAAAGCAATTTGTCGCAAGCAGAGTTCTACGAGCTGAAGAAAAAGGTGGACAAGGAGTTTCGGAAGAAAGGCAAGCGTCCACCACCGTCACCTGACTGGGTGCTACCGGAGAAGTATTATTCTCCCAACACGACAACACTCACCGAATCCGTTGCGTCAGGTGCGAACGAGGTTAAGCTCGTCGTGGAAGACTGAACGCACTCGACTTCGTTAGTTTGAGTCCCGCTCACCCACACGGATGCCTTGAGCAAACCTCAACTGGCGTTCGACAATCGCGTCCCGCAACGGCTCGATCTACGCATCAACCTTTCGCCAGTTGTGGCATGCGTCCGGCAGAGCGAAGGCGGCAGC
>CAYQMZ010000896.1:0-3195 GCA_964418725.1 uncultured Pirellulaceae bacterium | reverse complement strand
GCGAACGCTTCTAGCAGCGAAGTCATTCAGTACGATCGTGGTTGGAATGCGATCAACGCGATGCTGAGAGCGGGCCGCTCGTTGAGTGGGCACGAACGCAATTGCTGCTTTTTGAATTCTCGTGACGATCGATTCGCAGATGTGTCCTCCGTCATGGGACTCGATTTTGACGACGATGGTCGGGTCCTGGCATTGGCGGACTGGGACTATGACGGCGACTTGGATTTCTGGATTGCGAATCGATCCGGTCCGCAATTGAGATTCCTTGAAAACAGAGTTGCAAAGTCGCAAGCTTTCGTTGCGATTCGCTTGGAAGGAGTGAATTGCAATCGTGATGCTATCGGCGCGAAAGTGATCGTTGACGCGGTGCTTCAAGGTAGCCCACGGCGGCAGGTCGCAACGCTGAAGGCCGGCGAAGGCTACCTGGCGCAGAACAGCAAGTGGTTGCACTTCGGACTTGGCATTGGCGGCACGGTTAGCAAAGTAACTGTGATCTGGCCGAACGGTGAGGAGCAGGAAGTATCAGGTGTCGAAGCCGGCAACTTCTATCGCATCCGTGAAGGAGCCGCTGCGGATCATTGGTCGCCTCCGACGGGTGCATTCCAGCCGTTGGTCGAGAAGCCGTTTGATTCGCCGCCAGTGACGGATGCCGCGCGGATTGTGTTGCTAAAGCCGCTACCAATTCCGAAAGTCAGACTCGAATCGCAGCAGCAACCCAATCGGGCTCGGCTCGTCAATCTATGGGCATCGTGGTGCCAGCCATGCATAGAGGAACTAGCCGAATGGAGTAAGCACGCAGAAGCATTGGATAAAATGAATCTGGACGTGGTCGCGGTCAATGTTGATGAGCCCACGTCGGACCGCGAGTCACGCGTTCAGGACTTGTGGGCAAAAATGGGTGTACCCTTCGAGCTTCAGTTTGGGGACCAGTCGTTAGTCGAGCAGTTCGATGTATTGCAACGATCGTTGCTCAGTCGCCAACGGCCGCTGCCGGTTCCCAGTAGTTTTCTGCTGGACGCAGATGGACGGCTGTGCGTCTTCTACAAAGGGCCCATTAGCATCGATCAGTTGCTGGAGGACGTTCAGCTAGTGGATGCCCAACCAGCGAAAGTCTTAGCCGCGGCTATCCCGTTTGATGGCAAATGGCACAACCCTCCTGGCGGTTCGACGCCTCTTCATTTGGCCGTGAAGTATTTGGAGGGAGGGCTGATTGATGAAGGAGCCGAATACATCGAGTCCTTGTTGGCCAAGCAGGCGACGCATCCGGAGTATGTGAATTCGAGCATCCTGAATCTGTACGGTGCAACGATGTTGGATCGACGCGAGTTTCGCAAGGCAGAGCAGGCGTTTCGTGAATCTCTGAAGCTTGACGCATCGAATCGTCAGGCTCACATCGAACTTGGAACCATTCTGCTGAGATCCAAACGCGGGGAGCAGGCGATTTCGCATTTCGAGACAGTCTTGCGTACGAATGCGAATGACCCAGAGTTGCGTTACAAATTGGGAATGGCCCACCTTGAGGCTGGAAACCTGGCCCAGGCGGCCGGGGCGCTGCAGCGTAGTGCAGAATTGCGACCGAACCCCAGTGCGTTTTGGCAGCTCGCAGATCTAGAACTTCGTCCGCACGCGGGACGGAGTATCGACCGCGCCGTGAAACTGTACGAAGAAGCCATTCGTTTGAATCCAGAATGGGCGAAGAAGGCCAACAATTTGGCATGGATTCTGGCGACGAATGATGATCCGTCGATCCGGAATGGGCAGCGTGCGTTAGAGTTGGCACAGGCTATCTGTGGTGAAGACACTCGCGACCCAAGCGCGATTGATACACTGGCGGCCGCGTTTGCAGCGACGGGCGATTTTGCGAACGCATTGGCGGCAGCTGGTCGAGCTATCGAGCAAGCGAATGCTGATGAAAATTCGGCGCTAGCGAAACGAATTGAGGCCCGTGCCGCTTTGTATCGCCAGAAGAAACCGTTTCGAGACTCGCTCTAGTGGCCTGAGTCACTTCGTTTGATTCGTAGGTCCGGTTCCTACCGGACAAAGCAGGAGCTGAATGCTCAAAGGCCGGTAGGAACCGGGCCCTACCTGATACTGAACTAACGACTCAGCTCGCTAACACATTCTCTGAAAGTTAGCGCGTTCACATTCTGTCACAGTGGCCACGTCACCAATGGTAGGGAATTGATTCGCGTTACTGCGTTGGCGCAAGCTGTGTGGATCAAATTGTTCCGGTTGCGAACGCTCAACTCGCTGAGATCAGTCTGATACCCTCTTCATACTGTGCCCGGTTGCTCAAAAGCTGGAAACACATCGCTTGGAAGATCCCAGCGTTTGGGGAACAATAGTGTGACCGGTTGGGGCCTTGGCGATCGGTAGTATCACTTCTGCCTGAGAGCAAATATGTTTTTGTGGTTTCGACGAAGGATTAGATCGAAGCAACGGCGCGCAACGATGCCGCGATTCGATGCGTTAGAGTTGCGGTGTATGTTGTCCGGAGACGGGGTCTTGGACGCCCTGTTTTCAGAATGCCCCAACCTGGACGAAGGCATCCACAGTCATGATGGCCATGATCACAGCGACACAGATCATGATCACACCCACGAAGATCATGACCACGGTCATGCCGGTCACGATCACAGCGACACAGATCATGACCACAGCCATGACGGTCACGACCACGGCGAGTCACCGGAATTCTTGATTGACTCTCGCGGCACGGCTCGGTTCTTCGATCCGCCGTACTACGCTTCGCCGGGCGAAGGCTGGCTGCAAGAGTCTCCGTCTGGAGAATTTGCACGTAACTCAGGCGGGACAGTGGCGTCGACTGATGGTGGTGTGAAAGTGCCGATATCGGAGGTGCCCGCACTAAACAGCAATCTCGGAGCTCCGAACGTTCTGTACTTGGACTTCGATGGCCAAATCATTGAAAAGACCGATTGGAACCTGGATAACAACGACCGCCCAATTCACGCTGAGCCGTTTGATATCGATGACGATCGCACCACTTGGTCCGAGGAAGAATTGGAAGCGATTCGAGAAGTGTGGCTGCGCGTCAGTGAAGACTTTCTGCCGTTTGACATCAATGTCACAACGGTCGAGCCTGACGTCGAGCTGCTGCGGAATCCACGCGGCGCGATTCGAGCAATGATTACGACAAACTTTGATGATGAAGAGATGGGGGGCACAGGGGAGAAG
>CAYQMZ010000895.1:540-3198 GCA_964418725.1 uncultured Pirellulaceae bacterium | reverse complement strand
TATCCGGGGCGATCCTTGCCGGTACTGTCACAACGCTCGCAGTATTCCTGCCGGCCGTCTTCCTGACAGGAATGATCAAATACCTGTTCGCCCCGCTGTCGCTGGCAGCAACCTCCACCATCGCCGCATCATTCGTCTTAGCCCTCACCCTCGTACCCGCCTACTGCGTCACCTTTCTCAGATCGAACGGTGGGGCCAGTGACAACGACGAGCGAACAGAGACTACCGAAAACGACTCTGCTTACCAAAGACTACTACAGAGATCGCTTGCGGCACCTGGCACCAGCGCGATCGCAAT
Organism: uncultured Pirellulaceae bacterium; assembly: GCA_964418725.1. GTDB lineage: Bacteria > Planctomycetota > Planctomycetia > Pirellulales > Pirellulaceae > CAYNJG01. The sequence continues at coordinate 2,900 of CAYQMZ010000895.1, read as the reverse complement.
CGTTTTCGCCATAGGCATCCTGTTTCTGCTAGTTCCATTCCTCGGAACTGAACTATTTCCAAACGTAGATGCAGGCACATTTGAGATTCGAGTTAAGACGCTGCCAGGGACCGAGTTGGAACGAACGGAAGCGCTCGTCGCGAGAATTGAGGACTCCATCAAACAGGTGATTCCTGAGGAGCAAATTGAAACCCTGATCGCCAACATCGGCCTACCGGTTGGAAAAGGAGCCGGATTCTCCACCGTACTCAGTTCAAACTCTGGGCCGGACACCGCGTACCTGATCGTCAATCTGAAACAGAATCGCCGGGCTCGAAGCACACAATCGTACATTGACGAACTGCGTACAAAGCTTCGAGACGAATACCCTTTGGAAGAGTTTCTCTTTGTCTCTGGCGGAATCGTCAACATGGCGTTGAACGAGGGTGTTCCAACACCGATCAGCGTCCAAGTTGCTGCCGGCACATTGGGTAAGTGCCGTGACGCCGCGGAACGAATTGTTGAAGAGATTCGCAAGATCCCCGGTACCCGCGATGTACAGATCGCGCAGTCACTGGATTACCCACAGTTCGACGTGAAGGTAGATCGAACCAGAGCAAAATACCTGGGGCTCGACCAGCAGGAAGTCGCCGAGACGGTACTCACTGCGCTGGGCTCAAGTATCGGCTACTCGCCCACAATCTGGATCGACCCCAAGACGGGCGTCGACTTTTTCATGGGCGTTCAATACGAATCAAACCGTTTTGAAACCTTGGACGAAATCCGCAACATCCCGCTCTCACTACAAACGCCAAACGGCCCCGTCACGGTGCCGCTGTCCAATGTGGCGACGATTAATCGAGTAACCATTCCAGGCGAAATCGCGCACTACAACATCTCTCGAGTGAATGATGTGCATGTCAACGTATCCGGCCGAGACATTGGATCAGTTGCTCGCGACATTTCAAACACACTCGAGCAAATGGAATTCGAGAGTGGCGTCACGCCAACGATTCGCGGTCCGGTCGAGACAATGCGATCGGGCATGCGGTTATTGGGGCTGGGTTTATTAGTCGCCGCACTCCTGGTCTACTTAGTTTTGATGGCTCAGTTTCGTTCGTTTGTCGACCCGCTGATCATTATGCTCTCGGTCCCCTTGGGACTTGGCGGAGTCATCCTGGTCTTGTTTCTGACCAACACCAACGTCAACATCCAGTCACTCATGGGCACATTGATGATGGTCGGCGTCGTCGTCAACAATGCCATTTTGCTGGTTGAGTTTGCCAACCGCGAGCGAGACAGGGGCGCCCCCGCTCAAGCCGCTGCCATGAAGGCGGCAGAAACTCGTCTTCGGCCAATCGTGATGACGTCGCTTACGTTGATCGCGTCTATGATTCCGCTGTCCTTCCAATTATCGCCTGGCAATGAAGCCATGATTCCACTCGCACGGGCGCTCTTAGGTGGCATGATCGTTTCGACCGCATTAACGTTGTTGCTAGTACCGTGCGTCTACACCTTGGTTCACCGACGAACGGCAGCGTAAACGCGCCGAAGTCTGTCGATTGCCGCGCAACAGCGGCCTCGTTTGGGACGCGCAAACTGCTTGCCGTTTCCTCAGCGTGGCTTTTGCCCGACAATGTGTCATCAAGACAGCCAGCTCGTCGCACTTCAGCCATTGGAATCGATATGCCGACAATACGTTGCGTCCTCACTTGCACCTTGATCTTGCTGATGCCTGCAATAACGTCCGGCACAGAGGCTTCAGACGCCTCTCGCCCGAACGTAGTCCTGATCTACATCGACGATTTGGGGTACGGCGATCTTGGGGCTTACGGCTGCACAGATATTCCTACGCCGAACATTGATCGGCTTGCACGTGAAGGCGTTCGCTGCACTGCATCCTACATTCCGAACCCACCTTGCTGCCCGAGTCGATGCAGCCTGATGATGGGACAGTATGCCCAGCGGTTTGGTAAGTACGGCATGTCCCGTGGCCTCCCGATTCCGGAAGACCGCCCGACATTGGCCGAACATCTCCGAGACAACGGATACGTGACAGGGCAAGTTGGCAAATGGGATATCGGCAGCAAGCGACAACCACCGTTGAAGCAAGGCTTTACCGAGGTCGCGAGGACTCCTCCAGCCAAGACTTACACGCAGGAAGAGTTAGCATCGCTTCCGAAAGCACTGCGCAAGCAACTAACCGCGAAAAAAGGAAACTCAAAATACTACTGTATTGATGCCAATGGAAAGACTCGGTGGCTGACCGACTACATGGGAGACGTCGTTGTCGATTTTGTTGATCGCCATAAGAGCGAACCGTTTTTCCTGTACTGGTCACCCAATGCCGTGCACTCATTCAATACGGAGGTGCCTGACAG
>CAYQMZ010000895.1:0-530 GCA_964418725.1 uncultured Pirellulaceae bacterium | reverse complement strand
TATCGGTCGACGATCAAGTTGGCAAACTGCTTCGGCAGTTGGATGAGACTGGTATCCGCGAACAAACGTTGGTCATTTTCACCAGCGACAATGGTGCGAACCCCAGCGAAGGCGGAACTTCGACGCCCTATACAGGCGGCAAGGGACAGGGAACACAAAAGGAGGGCTGGGTCCGAGTTCCCACCATCCTCTCCATGCCTGGCAAGCTACCTGCGGGGCGCACGTACGATGGCTTAATGGCAAATTTCGACTTCTACTCCACGATCGCCTCACTCACCACACACAGTGTCCCCAAGCATTGTGATGGCGGGGACCTCTTCCCACTCTTGAATGCCAGTTCTTCAGCCGACGCACACGAGTATCTTTTTTGGCTGAACAACCAGCCGGACGATGCGGTGCGACGACACCTAATCGCCGTAAGGTGGAAAAACTGGCGTCTGTATAAAAAGTATGCCAAAGACGACTGGCAACTTTTCGATCTTTCCCCTGATCCCAAGGAAGACCGCGATGTATCAGAAAACCATTCGGAA
>CAYQMZ010000894.1:1773-3229 GCA_964418725.1 uncultured Pirellulaceae bacterium | reverse complement strand
ATGGAGTCCTACTTCTATTAGAGGACCTGAACGCTGCAGGCTTTGCTGGTCGCCGTCGAAGTGTGAGCGATGCAGAGGTCGATGCGTGCCTGTCATGGCTGGCTAATTTCCACGCCACGTTCATGGGAGAGCGACCGGAAGGGCTTTGGCCTGTGGGAACGTATTGGCATCTTGCGACACGCCCCGATGAATTGGACGCGCTCGAAGACAGTCCGTTGAAATCGGCAGCAGCAGAACTCGATCGTCGTTTGTCTGATAGCCCGTTTCTGACTTTCGTTCACGGCGACGCAAAGCTTGCGAACTTCTGCTTTAGTACGGACGGGAGCAATGCAGCCGCCGTAGACTTTCAGTACGTCGGTGGAGGTTGTGGCATGAAAGATGTCGCCTACTTCATCAGCAGCTGCTTCGACGAGGACGAGTGCGAACGGCGAGAGTCTGCTCTGCTCGATCGCTACTTCGAGTTACTTCGCGATGCGTTGGAACGTTCCCAAAAAACGATCGACGGCCAGTTGGTTGACTGCCAGGCCCTCGAAGCCAACTGGCGAGAGTTGTACCCAGTGGCGTGGACGGACTTCTTTCGATTCCTTCAAGGCTGGAGCCCGGGCCATTGGAAGGCTCATCGCTACAGCAAACGGCTTGCAAGCGAGGTTCTAAGCTCCTTATGAAACTTTCTGGCACCAATCTTACCGAACTCGCCAGTCTTGCAATCGACGCCGCCACTGCGGCTGGTGAGATGATCGCCCGCTCGCGACCAACGGAAATCGAGCACAAGTCAACAGGCGGCAGTCTCGCGTCACAGGTTGTTACCGAAGTCGACCGACGTAGCGAAGCCATCATCCTTGAGAAACTCAAGCCAACGTTCGAGCAATTTCAGCTCGGTTTGCTCACCGAAGAACAACCAGACGATGGTGGCCGATTTAGCGCTGACTACTTTTGGTGCATCGACCCGATCGACGGTACGCTGCCTTTCATCGAAGGCACACCAGGATACGCCGTGTCGATCGCACTAGTCCGCCGCGACGGGACGCCAACGATTGGCGTTGCCTATGATCCGGTCAGCGAGTCCGTGATTCACGCGATCGCCGGCGCGGGAGTATTTCGCAATGGGCGAACCTGGGACCAGCAATCGTCCAAGGGGCCAATGCTCTCGCTGTTCACGGACAAGAGTTTTCTCGAAAGTGAAGGGCGTGACCAGATTACGACAGCCTTGGAGACAATCGCTCATGACTTGGGGCTGACAGATCTGCATGTCGATGCGAGCGCTGGAGCGGTGATGAACGCGTGCAAGGTACTCGCGAGTCCACTGGCCTGTTACTTAAAACTGCCGAAGCAAAACGGTGGCGGAAGCTTGTGGGACTATGCGGCGACGGCGTGCATCTTCAACGAAGCGGGTGCTGTTACCAGCGATATGTACGGCCAGCGTTTCGACCTGAACCGTGCCGACTCCACACTGATG
>CAYQMZ010000894.1:0-1763 GCA_964418725.1 uncultured Pirellulaceae bacterium | reverse complement strand
CTATTCGCCACCGACGAGACGCTCGCACAGCGAATACGAACTCGGCTTCGCCCGGCTCATTAGGGTCGCACGCGAAACGACTTTTGCACACGTTGCGATCAACAGGAGTTTGTTATGGAGAACCTGATATAGAGTATTCTTCCAAGAAACTCGCTCGAGACTTTCGCATGGCCTGCCCCGAACACAGTGCAGAGGTCAATTTCCCCACCCGCTACGAGGTTCCTTCGTTGCCGGACACATCAGCCGACGCGATTTGGCCGACCCTCAAACTGACGTTGGCTTGTCAAACCTCGGTCTCGTAGCGGTTCCGTCTATCCTAGTATGTTGAAATCAGCCGTGAATAGTTGATTCTTAGCTGGTCTCCTTCAGATGCATCTGAGGGAGTAGCGACTTGTAGTTCGTTCTATCCTTGGCTGTGCGAAGCCGTCTCTGAGCTTGAACGCAAGTCGCTTTCTTTCCAAAGCCCGAACCGTCGCTGGAACCGTAGTCTTTGTTGGTTGCGAGTTCGTATTTACTAGGAGGGGATGAGAATGAAATTCCGCGAAGAGTCGTTTACTTATGTGGTTGGTGTTGACGTGTCCAAAGCGAAACTCGATGTCGCTCTGCCCACGGAATCGTCGACGGTTGGAAACGACACGAGGTCAATTCAACAACTGGTCAATCGTATTAAAGCAGATTCCGTCATCGTCGTAATGGAAGCTTCTGGTGGCTACGAGAATCTGCTTGTGAAAATGTTGCACGATCATGAGATCGCATTGGCGGTGGTCAATCCGCGTCGCGTACGTGACTTTGCTAAGGGCATCGGGATGGATGCGAAAACGGATCCTATCGATGCTCGGCTGCTTGCCTACTACGGTGAAGTTGCCAAACCTGCGCCACAGTTAGCGAAGTCGGATGAAGCGAAAAAGCTCGGGGCGTTGGTCGAACGCCGAAGACAACTGCTGGGTCTCATCGGGCAAGAGAAGAATCGTTTGGAACATGTAGATGACGTGGAGATCGAGAAACTCATCAAAAAAACGCTGGAGATGCTGAAAAAGCAACTCAAAACCGTGGACGAGCGAATCGCCAAAGCGATCAAGCACGCCGCTGTAGGTGATCGACGCAAGATCGAGATACTTGAGTCCGCTAAAGGGATTGGCCCCGTCGCCATCAGCACGTTCTTAGCCGAGCTGCCCGAGCTTGGCGAACTGAACCGAAGCCAAATCGCCAAGCTCGTCGGCGTCGCGCCGATGAATAACGACAGCGGTCAGAAACCGAGGAAACGAAAGACCATCGGAGGCCGCTCCTACGTACGTCGCGTACTCTACATGGCTACACTGGCCGCAACGAGATTCAATCCAACTATCCGCAAGTTCTATCAGCGTCTATTGGCGGAAGGAAAAGAGAAGAAGGTGGCATTGGTGGCTGCGATGCGAAAGTTCTTGACGATTCTCAACTCGCTCATCAAGAAGGATGAGTTATGGAGAACCTCGTGAAAGAAGACGAGCGTTTGACCAACGAATGATCAAACGCTCTTGTGCATCATTGACGCACTCGGCCTTGGATACCCCTTGCAAGGTTGCGTCTCCGCAGAGCCTCGCTCCGTTTACCCAGGCAACGACGAGTTTACTCCCTCTATGCTCATTGAACACTCGCCATGCCTCAGAAAATCTCGGGGTTTGGGGCTGGCCCCAAGATTCTTTCAGCAAGATTGAGACTTGCCTATTGACGTTCTTAAAGACCGTCGCTCGGAGCTATCATCCCGGTGGTGCTCACATCGCATT
>CAYQMZ010000893.1:0-3233 GCA_964418725.1 uncultured Pirellulaceae bacterium | reverse complement strand
ATTCGGACGGCATCCTTTCCATTAAGGTCACCAATGTTGGCGGTAGCGGGATCGAAATCGATCACGTTCAGTTTGAAGACTGTTCCGCCTGCATGGCCGCCGTGCCCGAACCACAAGCCTATCTGCTGTTGGTATTCGGCGGCCTGGGCGCGCTTGGATTTCGCCGAAGCTGAAATGCTGCAGCCTTCGTAGTTGGCTCCATGCCCTCAATATTGCTGGCGGCATTTTTTGAGGCGTTATCGGGACTATTTCGTTTTTGCGTCTTGAATCGAGCCAGTAGCTTGTCGCCGGCTGCCGCCACTTCGGAGCAATTTCTACTTTCGACTTTCACCCGCGGGTGGCATAGTGACACCCGCCTCGTAGATTGGCACACGTTGTGCGGATGTACCCTTTGGTAACAAAACCACTGTGGTGAAATGAACCGTAGGCGAATGACTCGCCTCAGCCGCAGGTAAGAATTTCCGACGCCAAGTCGGTTGTTACAAAACCACTGGGCCGCATCGAATTCTGGCGGACCCACACAATCAAGGAAGATGTGATGGACGGCTTTCTGTTAATTGCCGGTTGTACGGCCGGACTATGTTTTCTGGGGTGGCTTGAGTTCTATCTGCACCGCCGCAATCTTTCTCGAATTCCAATTCGGATTCACGTCAACGGGACGCGCGGTAAGTCAGGAGTTACACGTTTGATCGCGGCGGGCTTGCGAGCCGGTGGCGTTCGAACGTTTGCCAAGACGACCGGCACGCTTGCTCGAGCGATCTTCCCCGACGGATCGGAATACCCAATCTTCCGTCCGGGGCGAACAAATGTCATCGAGCAAACACGGATGATCAAACTTGCAGCGGAGCAAGAAGCAGAGGCGATGGTCATCGAGTGCATGGCGTTACACCCGAACCTGCAGTCTCTCTGCGAATTGAAATTCGTTCAGTCGACGCACGGCGTCATTACCAATGCCCGTGCTGACCATTTGGATGTGATGGGGCCTACCGCCGGCGATGTCGCAGACGCGTTGGCATCCACGACTCCAGTGAACGGCAAGTTGTTTACGGCAGAAAAGAAGTACTTGCCGCGTTTCGAGAATTCTGCAAATGATCGTGGCAGCGAAGTCATCGCAATCAACGACGATGCGGTGTCCCAAGTAACACGCCAAGAACTGGAGAAGTTTAGTTACGTCGCACATGCGGATAACGTCGCACTTGCCCTTCGCGTGTGTGCCGAATTCGGCGTCAAACGCAGTGTGGCGTTGCGAGGGATGTGGGCGGCGGAACCGGACCCGGGCGTGATGAAGGTGGTTTCCGTTCGCCAGGGGCGACAACGCATCGCATTCGTTAACGGTTTTGCAGCAAACGATCCGGAGTCGACCGGATACATCTGGAACATGATGCTGGAACGCCATCCGCACATGCAAACGCGGATAGCCATCATCAATTGCCGTCACGATCGACGCAGTCGCAGCGTGCAGTTGGCAGAAGCAGCAAACGCTTGGCAACCGGCCGATCACTACGTTTTGATTGGCACTGGTACCGAAGTCTTTCGCAACGTCGCGGTCGAGCACGGTTTTGACCCGTTGTCGATGGTCAATCTTGAGAACGCCGACGCCCAGACCATTCACGCAGAAATCCGAAAGAGGGCAGGTGAGTCGGCGATCGCCATGGGTATGGGCAATACTGCCGGCCCGGGGCTGAAACTGTTCGAATTCGTCGAAAGGCGGCAAACCACCCTGCCTAAGCGCTCCACTACGCTGGAAGCCACGTCATCGCACAACGACGGGGAGCTCGTCGCTACACCACAAACAAAGAATGAATTGGCACTGTTGCAGGAGGCAGCATGATGGATGGAGTCACAATCTCACTTGCGATTGGATTGCTGGTTAGCCTAGCGATTACGGAAGTCTTCGGAATGACGGCGGGGGGCATGATCGTTCCGGGCTACTTTGCACTTTCAATCAACCGCCCCATGGACCTGCTGGTTACGTTGCTGGTCGCAGCGGCGACGTATGGTGTTGTCCGTTTACTGGGACAATACATGATCATCTACGGTCGACGTCGAATCGTCTTTGCCATGCTTTTCGGGTTCCTCTTTGGGGCGGCCGTGCGAATGACGGTCCATGGCCTTGCACTCGACAACATGAGTGCTTGCGGCTGCGTTATCGGTTTCATTGTTCCTGGGCTGATTGCCCTCTGGTTCGACCGACAAGGCATGCAGGGCACACTCGGAGCCCTCGCCACGTCAACCGTACTCGTTCGACTTGTCCTCATCGTGATCGGAATGGAGGCCGCTCTATGAAGTCCGTCTACTGGCGACCCAAGAAAGTCACATCAAGAGCGACTTTAATGATCGGTGTGTTTGCGTTAGCTGCGTTGCTTTTTGTCGAGCTAATGCCACGACTGAAAGGATCGGAACAGGAAAAGCAACAACGAAAGGCGATGGAACTTGCCAGCAGGTGTCGCACTCACATTCTGCAGTTGCGTGAACAGAAAGGGCTAGAACTCAACAAGCTCTTCGATCCTGGAGCGACAGGGCTGGTCGGAACAGCAATGTCGCCGATCACCAGCAAACCCGGTAACCTCGATTCGAAACAACTGTCGCTGCACCCCCAATTCCCTGCAGCAATAGTGCAGATGCTGAACGAGGCTGGTGTGACAGCCGGCGATACCGTGGCGATCGGCTGGACGGGCTCGTTCCCTGGTCTCAACATTGCACTGGCCGCCGCGACCGAAGCGATCGATGTTCGCACTACCGTAGTCGCAAGCGTGACAGCGTCTCAATACGGTGCCAACGAACCAAACTTGACCTGGCTCGACATGGAGACCTCACTGTGCGACGCCGGTCTTGTGCGAACTAGATCATTGGCCGCCTCCGTCGGAGGCCCGGCCGACCGAGGTGCGGGCATGTCCGAAGAAACACATGACCTAGTCAAAAAGGCAATGGAACGTAATGGCGTGAGGCAACTTGATGCGGCTCGCCTTCAAGAGTCAATAGATCAGCGAGTGCTGTTAAGCTCTGCTCCAATTCGTCCGGCCGTTTACATTAACGTTGGCGGCGGCATCGCTTCCAGCGGAGGCAGAGAATCCGTCTTCCCGAGTGGAGTATCGCTACGGGCCCCTATGGGCGACGGGCCTGATTGTGTTTTGGCTCGATTCGCCAAGCAAGGAATTCCGGTCATCAATCTGGCAAGCCCTCAATCACTAGCTGAGAAAAACCGGCTGGCTCGATTGGCACCTAAAAATGAT
>CAYQMZ010000892.1:0-3239 GCA_964418725.1 uncultured Pirellulaceae bacterium | reverse complement strand
GCTTCCCGGTGCCGGCATCGTTGGTGGCTTGTTGCTAGTAAGCGATCGAGCTCGGCCGGTTGAGTTTCACTGCACCACCCCAATGCCGATGTCGCGTGTTAACGAGATTCTCTACGGTGCGACGCATCGTGAGGCGCTTGTGTCAGATCAGTTGGGGAAAGCGCTTGTGAAACAGGCGCTACAGTCGACCAAGAACACCAAGCGTTCGATCGAATTGTTGGTGACAGATGACGTGGACGCCTTGGAGTTGAGGCCGCAGATTGCTCTTCCCCTGACGTTGCTTGCCAGCGATGAGCTGGGCGTGCAGGAGTCCGAATCGAATTCGGCGGAACGGACCAACGACAGTGACACGTTGCGAACCGAATGGTCATTCGAAATTGGAAGTCACTGTTTTACGAACACAGCCGACTATCCGCAGGACCGAGAAGTGATTCGGGATTGTCTGTCAAAACTTGGAAGCACGTGGGACTTGGCCGAGCCGTTCGAACGAATACGAGACGCAATCAATGAAGCCCATCGTGCGGCAGCCTAAAGAGTCATTGGGTATCGATTTCATGGTGCCAACCAATGAACAAGCAAGTCCGCTGGTGCGTTCTGTCTCGTTTGATGACGCATCGGAATTGCAATTGACGTCTTGGAGTCCGCCTGAAACCCAGGTGTTATCACTGCCGCTTGCCTCTCCGAAGGTGAAGTGCAAGTACTTCCAGTTTCAGCAACCAGAATGGAAGCGAAAACGGCAGCCGGCGAAGCCTGCCGGCGATACGACGGTCATCAAACCGAAAGCCAAGTCAGGCGGCGGGAAATCCACATCGAAGCAGCGGACTACGATTCGACCGCCCGAAGATGTGGTCAAGTTGCAAGATCGGTTGTTCTACGTCCTGCAGCCACCATTGGAATCGATTCTGGGTGACGAAGAGCTGACGCTACCCTTCGAGCCATTTCCCTACCAATACAGTGGCATCAGCTTTCTCTATCCCCGTCACTGCGCGGTGCTCGCCGACGAAATGGGTTTGGGGAAAACGATGCAGGCCATTACGACGACTCGGTTGCTGTTACATAGCAACGAAATTCAAAGCGTCATTTTGGTTTGTCCAAAGCCATTGATCTCGAACTGGCAGCGAGAATTTGCCCAGTGGGCCGAAGAAATCCCGGTCACCGTGATTCGCGGTTCGTCCAGCGAACGCCGTTTCGCTTGGCAACGCAACGAGTTCGCCGTGAAGATTACGAACTATGAATCGTTGCTCCGCGACGCTGATCTTATTGATGAGGGAATTGTCTCTGCAGATCTGGTGGTGCTAGACGAAGCTCAACGCATCAAAAACAGCAACAGCTCGACCAGCGAAGTGGTGAGAACGATCCCCAGACGGCGAAGCTGGGCGCTAACAGGGACGCCGATCGAAAATAGCACCGACGATCTGGTTGGAATCTTTGAGTTTCTGGCGCCAGGGACGCTGTACAAGGGCATGACGCCCAAGAGCATGGCCTCGGCGACCAGCGACCACATCATCCGTCGCACGAAAGATGACGTGATGACGGACTTGCCGCCCAAGTTGTTTCGCGATGCGGCGTTGGAGCTTTCTCCCGACCAAGCACTGAGCTACCAAATGGCAGAGGGCGAGGGCATTGTCCAACTGTCCGAACTTGGGAAGTCCCTGACAATTCAGCACGTATTCGAATTGGTCTTACGCCTGAAGCAAATCTGCAACTTTGATCCGGCAACTGGCAATAGTAGCAAGTTAGATCGATTGAAAGCGGATTTGGAAGAGGTCGCCCAGAGTGGAAAGAAGGCCATCGTCTTTAGCCAGTGGGTGGATACCTTAGAGCGACTAAATGATGAACTTAGTCAATTCTCGCCCCTGCAGTATCACGGTCGTATCAGTCCGGCAATTCGAGAGCAGGTGATTCAGGATTTCCGGGAAAGCGATGAGCACACGGTGCTGCTTATCAGCTACGGCGCAGGCAGCGTTGGATTGAACCTGCAGTTTACGAACTACGTGTTTCTCTATGATCGATGGTGGAACCCCGCGATCGAAGACCAAGCGATCAATCGAGCCCACCGAATCGGTTCGTCCGGTCCTGTGACCGTGACTCGCTTTGTCACGCCGGGGACGATTGAGCAACGCATCGACGATATTCTCCGCGAGAAACGCGAACTAATGCACGCGATACTGGGTGCTCAAGATGGCCCACGCCAGATGGGGCTTTCGCAAGACGAGATCTTCGGTCTATTCGATTTGCGGTTTGGCAAAGCTGCGTGAGTGGGCACTCGTCACGCGATTCAATATCTAGACGGCCTGCATAGCGAGATAGCCAATGGTACCGCGGCAACGTGTACCATTGGCTACTTTGGGTTTCGACTGCGTGTTTAGAATGGCGACGAAGCGAAGTAAACATCGTTTGCTTCCGCAGCAGAGATTACTCGCGGCGTGACTTCCGGCCCTAAACCGTCTGCGACCTCGGCGACAAATTCATCTCGTCCCCCAGTGACGCCGTACACGACACTCAGGTCACTTCCGTTTGTGTCCCAGCCGACATCAAGCGTCACTGAGCCATTCAGGTCAAAGGTGGTTCCAAGATTGAACATGATGACCTGTTCGGTCGTGTTTCCCAGGTAGCCTGCGAACGGGGCTGCATCGGTGCCAGGAATCAGACTATTGCTGGCGGAAGTGAATTGGATACCAACCAGACTTGCGACGCCGGTTAGCGTCAATTGGTTGTCGTCACTCAGTTCAACCGTGACTGCTTGCTGACGCATATCGTAGCCACCGTCCGGTAAGGCGGGGATGACGTCGATTGCTTCATCCATACGAACCTTTTCAATTACTTCGTGATTGTCCGAGTCAGGACTTTCCAGCCAGAAATGGTTTTGGAATCGATCGCCGACATTGTGAGCGAACCACCAGCGATCTTTCTTGTCTTTGCCGACTTGATCAAGCGAGCCATCGTCGTCAATGTCGACAAGTGTGACGTTTGACCACTCAGCTCGATTCACCCAACCGTTGGACCAAGTCCACGTGTGGAATCGCGTGTCCGTTGCGGTGCCGATCCATAAACGACCGTCCTCGGTGCGGCCAATGATGTCGTCCTTACCGTCATTTGTGAAGTCGCCAACTTGGACATCATGCCAGACGTCGCGAGCCTTCCAGTGTCCCCAGTATTGAGCTGCGTCAAATCCGCCGTCGCGTCCAAACCAGACCCACCAAGTCTGATCGGCACCGCGAACGGCAATGTCTGAAACG
>CAYQMZ010000891.1:0-3246 GCA_964418725.1 uncultured Pirellulaceae bacterium | reverse complement strand
TGCCGTCCAATCGCGTTTAGGACGTGGTGGGCGCGGCGGGCGACATCGCCGCGGTCTCTAGAATCTAAAATGTACTTGCTGCCGCTTCTCAAAAGTGGCATAGGCTTCCAGCCAGTGTGACGAACCCAAAGCTGGAACCGCTCCGCGAGTTCACTGTCGCACGCTAACGTCGGCTCAGCTCGTGGACCATTTCGACGACGGCTTGAGCATTCTCCACGGGTGTCTGCTGCAGCACGCCGTGACCAAGGTTGAAGATGTGACCCGGGCGGCCACCGGCTTGATTCAGAACGTCCTCAACACGTGACTGCAACGTGTCGCGATCCGCAAGCAGGCTAAGCGGATCTAGGTTGCCTTGGACTGCTTTGTCATAGCCCACTGTCTTCCAAGCATCGTCTAATCGAACTCGCCAGTCGATGCCCACGACCGGTGCTCCGCCTTCCGCCAAAAGCGGCAGCAGTGCCGGGTTACCTGTTGCGAAGTTGATGACCGGCGTACCTGGGTCTAAACCAGAAATGATCTGCTGAACGTATGGCAGTGCATATCGTCGATAGTCGTCTGGGCTGAGGCAACCTGCCCAGGAATCGAACAACTGAACTGCTTGGGCACCGCTGCGAATCTGCGCATTCAAGTAGATCGTGACCGAGTGGGCCAACCGCTGCATCAGCGACTTCCACGCTTCGGGGTCACGATACATGAGTGTTTTTGTGTGCAGGTAGGTTCGACTAGATCCGCCTTCGATCATGTAACTTGCGAGCGTGAACGGTGCGCCAGCAAACCCGATGACAGGGATGTGATCCATCATGTCCTTGCGAGTCTGGCTGACGGTTTCCATGACGAAGTGTAAGGAGTCGACATTTTCCAAGGCCGCGACTCTATCGATGTCCGTCGCCTCCCGAACTGGATTATGGATGACGGGGCCTTCGCCTTTCGCGTACTCCAGATCCAATCCCATCGGTTCCAAAATGGGCAGCAGGTCCGAAAAGATAATGGCGGCATCCACATTCAGCTTGTCGACGGCCGTGCACATCACTTCCGAACAAAGCTTCGGGTTCTTGCACAGGTCCAGGAACGTGGTTTCTGCTCGGACCTCTCGGTACTCCGCCATATATCGACCCGCTTGCCGCATCAGCCAAACTGGCGTGTATTCCGTTGGCTCACGGCGACAGGCTTTCATGAACGGGCTGTCGTACCAGGGTTGATTGCGTTGATCTTCTGCTGAACCAGTGGAAGGACGAGACATAACAGCTGCAACTCTTTCTTTGCGTTTCAAAATTCCGTGACATTCAGCGGCAGACTCAGCAACGAGCTGCCCCATTTTGCCGCGACTAGGTTCAAAGTCGACTGGCAATTGATGTTCGCGTAAGCAAGCGCTAGTCGTTGGTCCAATCGAAGCGACGACGGCCTTTTGTATGCCCGCTCGCAACGCAGTCTCTTTCCCAACACTTGCGGCGACTTCCAGCAAGTTTCTCACTTGGTGGGCCGAGGTAAACATCACAACGTCGGCTTCGCCGTTGGCTAACTTTTCAATGTTGGTCAGCAGCGGTTCCGTGTCTTCCGGCAAGCCCCACTTGTAGACCTTCAGGTTTGTCACTTCCGCCCCCCGCGCTTCGAGACCGGCCATTAGGCTCGCGTTAGGGATTCCGTACTCTTGAACGGCGACGCGCGTGTTGGCAATGGAGCCCAATCCGTCGATCGTTTGCAGTACTTCTCGCCAAGTGTTGGGCTCGGGTACGCGATGCGTCGGTGGGACGCCCACCTCCTTCATGGCGGCGACTGGTTTCGGGCCGCGAGCGACGGTAACCATGTCGCGCATCGAATCCAAAAAACGCTCCATCGGAATACGCTTTTCGACCGCACGTAACAAATGTTGAAAGCCGACACCCGTCATGACGACAAGCATTTCGACTTGTCCCGTCATGCACCGATTTGCAAAATCGATCGAGGCCGAATTCTCCTCGAGCGGCAGTTCACGCATGGAGGGACTGACGCTGGGCACGCCGCCCAACTTTTCGATCATACGATGGATCTCGACAGCTCGTCGACTTTCAAACGACAGAACCTGCAGTCCGGCAAAATTCTTGCCTGGGTTTGTGGCTTCGGTACCTTTTGTGTTCATGCAATCATGCTACCCCGCCACTGTCTCGCGTAGTAGGACACTGGTACGATTTAGAGACAAGTGTTGAAAGCAGGATTGCCTGCAACCCAAAGCGAACACTGCACTCATGAATGAGATTTTTGCGAAGCTGACGGCTCAGTTCTCTGAAGGCGGGATTTCTGCTGCCCTGACGACCGCTGAACAACAACTGCGTGAGGAAAAGCGGTTTCACGAGCTATTTGAAGTTCTCAAGATGCAGGATCGTCAATCCTTGGGACTACCGCTGCTACATCAAGACGGTCAATCGACATCAGACGAGCAACAAAGGAAGCTTGAGGATGGCCTGATTGCCGCTTGCCGCGAAGTCGGCTTTGCGTTGCTGGACGATGGTCAAATCCAAGAAAGCTGGGTTTATCTGCGCCATCTAAACGATCAGGCGGCGATTCGTGACAAGTTACGACCAATCAAAGCCAACGAAGAGAATCTGGATCAACTAGTCGGACTACTGCTGTACGAAGGATTGGATCCAGAAGCCGGTTATGCGTTGGTACTTGAAAACTACGGAACGTGCAACGCGATCACCACGATGCAGCAAACGATGTACGGGCGACCACGAGATCAGCGGCAGGCTGCTGGCAGGTTGTTGGTGGCGCACGTCCACAAAGAGTTGCTCGAAAATGTGAAGGCGCATGTCGAACGAGAAGAGAGCAGTGCCCCTGACGCCAACCGGCTTGTCGACATCATGTCCAAGCGTGACTACTTGCTGGCCGATGGTGCCTATCATATCGACACGTCTCATTTGAGTTCCACGATTCAGATCGCCACAGAGTTGGTGGACAAGCCATCGTTGGAACTCGCGTTGGACTTGGCTCGCTATGGTGAAAAGCTGGACGAGGGCCTGCAGTATCCCGGCGATCCGCCTTTTGAAGATTTGTACGCGACGTCGGCAAAGTTCTTTGCAGCACAACTAGGACAGGACGTTGACCCGGCAATCGACCATTTCAAGCAGCGAGCAGAAGCCACGGATGCTCACCAAGAAGGCACGTTTGCGATCGAGACCTACATCGATCTGCTCGCACGCTGCGACCGCCCTGCAGAAGCATTGCAGGCAAGTGTTGACCTGATTCCGCAGGGGATCCAAACAACTGGCC
>CAYQMZ010000890.1:0-3248 GCA_964418725.1 uncultured Pirellulaceae bacterium | reverse complement strand
CGGGATCGTCGAACGATCTTCGTAATCGCCATCCTGCCAATCCTGCTGTATCCGCTGTTAGGCATGAGCTTCCTGCAGGTCGCTCAATTCATGCGTGAGAGCCCAGCGAAAGTGTGGATCATTGGTGCTGAGCTATTGCCTGAAGAACCAACGTTCCTGGCGGGAGAGTCATTCCGCAGCGACCTTTTGTCTGACCCGAACAATCAGCGTCTCTTTGAAGTCTCAACCAATCCGCTGCCACCGGGCAGTGACGTCAAGCAAACTGCCGACGCAGCGATTTCGACCGGTGCCTACGATGCAGTGATCCACATCACGCCTCAGTTCGCTGGCGAGATCACAAAATTCAGTGCGGAATCGGTGGACGGTGAATCAGCAAGCGACCATGGACGCGAAGCCTCAGTTTCCGGACCGGATGTGTACTTCAGTGTCGTCAAGGATCGGTCACGAATTGCACACGATCGGGTAGCGGTTGTTTTGTCACGCTGGCGCACCGAGGTGCTTGAAAGCGCCAAGCCCCCCACGGAGAAAGCTCAAAAAACAGTCAAGCCACTCGCGATGGTGGGCCATGATTTGTCAACCGATTCGAGACGTGGTTGCGCACTCTGGTCAAAAGTGTTGCCGTTTATCGTTTTGATCTGGGCAATGACCGGCGCGTTCTACCCCGCAATCGATTTGTGTGCTGGCGAAAAAGAAAGAGGCACACTGGAAACGTTGCTGAGTAGTCCGGCATCGCGAAACGATATCGTCGCGGGCAAACTGATTACCGTGACGGTCTTCAGTATCGCTACGTCTCTCCTAAATCTCACCAGTATGGGATTGACCAGCAACTTCGTGACATCACAACTGCAGTCAATCAATGGATTGTCCGGGATGAACTTCTCCGCTCCACCCGCCAACACGTTGGCTTGGTTGGTATTGGCACTAGTTCCAGTCGCGGCTCTCTTTAGTGCTCTGTCATTGGCGCTTGCCGCTATGGCGCGAAGCACGAAGGAAGGGCAGTACTACCTGATGCCTTTGATGCTTGGAACGTTGCCTTTGATGATGCTGCCAATGATGCCGGGTGTCGAATTGGATCTCGGTAACTCGCTGATCCCGGTCGCGGGCGTCGTCCTGCTTCTTCGCAGTCTGATCGACGGCAACGTTGCTCTAGCACTGCAATACGTATTACCGGTACTCGGTGTCACGGCAATCTGCTGCTGGCTGGCGATGCTTTGGGCGATTCATCAGTTCCAAGATGAAAAAGTCCTGTTCCACGAGAGCGAACAGTTCAACCTAAAGAGCTGGTTGGTGCACATCGTTCGCGACCGAGGCGAGATTCCAACGATTGCTCAGGCATTCCTTTGTGCGGTCCTCCTGTTGATTGTTCGCTTCTTTGGGCAATTCCTGTTGCCTATCGCGCTTGATTGGCGAGGCCTTTTCTTGCAAACGTCTATGCTGCAGGTTGCTTTGATTGCTGGGCCCGCCATCGTGATGGCCCTATTATTAACACGCCGACCGGCGAAGACACTGTTGCTACAGAGACCGACGGAAGGTCTTTCTAGCTTGGCTATTGCTGGCCTGCTGGCCTTTGTGATGCATCCTCTCGTGTCGACTTTCTCCAATGGAATTCGCACCCTGTATCCAATCAGTGAACAGACGCTGGCAAAGCTGGACGCAATGCAGGGCCTCCTTTCGGATGCCCCGAACATTTGGACGCTACTAGTTTTAGTGGCACTGCTTCCGGCCATCTGCGAAGAGTTGGCATTCCGCGGCTTCATCCTGTCTGGACTGAGTCGCATGCGAAACAAATGGTTGGCGATTCTGGTCAGCAGCCTGTTTTTCGGAATCGCTCACCAACTCCTGCAGCAATCGATCGCGGCCTTCGCAGTTGGAATGCTGATTGGCTTCTTGGCCATCCAGACGAAGAGCATCTTCACCTGCATGCTCTATCACCTCATTCACAACAGCTTGCCGTTGCTGGTTGCCCACACTTTGGGCGAGGGCGGCGGCGTGCCGGGCCTTGTCGAGGTGCAGGGCGACGCGTTGGTTTACGGCGGACCATTTGTGCTCGTATGTTTCGCCGCGGTGCTGCTGTTGGTCCAGCGGATCTACAACGACGGAGCAAGTCCGTCACTGGAACCGCCACGCGGATTGGAGCCTCATCCGATCGGAGCGTAGCTCTGGCGATCGATTCTTCACTACTCGCTGTTTTTCTAGTCCATGTTGTCTCGTTAGTTGTCTCGTCAGGTTGCTCACGCGGTAGACCTACTCGCAGTACGTCTGCTTATGAAAAAGAGTTAGTTCGGTAGAATAGCCCCCAGCCGATTGTTAGCTATTTGCGCGAATCAATCGCCGACCGAATAATCTCTCCATCATGCGAGCCAATCCATGCGTTCCGACGGACGAACTGAAGACAACCAACTGCGCCCATTCCAAATACAGCGAGGCTTCACCAAGAATGCACCGGGAAGCGTTCTGATTTCGTGTGGCAAGACAGTGGTGCTTTGCACGGCGAGCGTAGAGTCGCATGTTCCGCCATGGCTGGAAGGAAAAGGCAAAGGGTGGGTGACAGCCGAGTACAACATGCTGCCGGGAAGCACGTCGCCTCGTAAACGGCGAGATCGATCCAAAGTCGATGGTCGCACCACAGAAATTCAACGCTTGATCGGTCGCAGCCTACGATCCATCGTGGACCTTGAGAAACTCGGCGAACAAATGATTACCGTTGACTGTGACGTGCTGGACGCCGACGGCGGTACGCGCACGACCAGCATCACGGGAGCTTTCATTGCGTTGGTCGACGCGATTCGCTCGATCGATACATTCGCGGATGGTTCTTCGACTCCGCTGACAGACAACGTCGCAGCGATCAGCGTGGGTATCGTCGATGGTCGACCTGTGCTCGATCTGGACTACACGGAGGACTTTGCGGCGGCCGTCGATATGAACGTTGTGATGACGGGCGCCGGTCGATTCGTGGAGGTCCAGGGAACCGGAGAGGAAGCGACCTTTAGCGAAGAAGAGCTGGGGGCCCTGTTGGGATTGGCCAAGAAGGGTGTTGCTGAACTCACACAAATACAAAAAGCTCAGCTGGGGGAGCTTTGGCCCTTCCGTAGCTGATTGCCACAACTCCGTTCGGTCGATTACCAGCCGGCCCAGCTGCTCTTGAGCCAGCTACAGACTTCGAGCCCGAGCCTGCTCGCGTTTCGCCGACTTGCTGCTGTGCGAGTGGTCCTCCATTCGATACCATAAAAGCTGGTGTTTCGGCC
>CAYQMZ010000889.1:0-3249 GCA_964418725.1 uncultured Pirellulaceae bacterium | reverse complement strand
GTTCCAATTGAGCACATCGAACCGCCCAAGCCATCGTCAAGCTACTCACCAGCAGGACGATTGTGTTGAAGGCTCCAAGAGTTGTGTTCAGATACTTGTGAGCATTCACGAACACTTCGGGATGGTTGGCTCGGTAGACGGCGTAAGCCACAAACAATCCGCTGAAGAACAGCACTTCCGTCACCAGGAACAACCACATGCCCAGTTTGCAAGCGTCGAATTGCTGCTGAGCGGAATCGAAGTGGTGAGCGACGTGCTCCGAGTGCTCCTCCACATCCGAAGTCACTTGGCTTTTGCTATCGCCAGATCGGTCGCTGGAAAGTTCTGCTATCGACATGGCTACACCAACGCAGGTTCTTCAGGATTTTGCTTCGGCCCGTCAACGGTTTCTGGCGAAGCGGGCCGGTGAATGTAGCCGCACTCCTCCTCGTCATAGACCAAATCGCCGTAGTCGTACGGATATCGGGCAGGCGGCGGCGTGTCGAAATTGTGGTGAGGTGGCGGCGAGCTGCACTGCCACTCCAACGTTCCAGCTCCCCACGGGTTCGCCGGTGCTTTCTTTCCGCGGACAAGCGAATGCGCCAGCACCCCAGCGGCCATGAAAAGCCCCACTCCCATCACCATCGCTCCGGTTGTGGATACGCGGTGTAGCGGTTGGAATTCAGCTTCGTACCGAGCATATCGCCGCGGCATCCCTTGCGTTCCAAGCAGGAACTGTGGGAAGAACGTCCAGTTAAAGCCGACGAAGATGATCAGACAAGCGATCTTCGCCCACCGTTCGTTGTAGAGCTTGCCGAACATTTTGGGCCACCAGTAATGCAGACCAGCGAAGAACGCGATCAACGTTCCACCCATCATCACGTAGTGAAAATGAGCCACCACAAAATAGGTGTCGTGCAGGTGGACATCCGTGGCAAGTGCTCCTAGGAAAAGCCCCGTGAGACCACCAATCCCGAACAGCAGAATGAACGACAACGCATAACACATGGGCGTCGTCAATCGAATCGAACCCTTGTACATCGTCGCCAGCCAGTTGAAGACCTTGATGCCGGAGGGAATCGACACGCTAAATGTCAACGCACTGAAGATCACCGCCGCGAGCGGATTGTCGCTGCTGATGAACATGTGGTGTCCCCACACCAAGAAACCCAACAAGGCGATCGCGATGCTGCTGAACGCAATGAACTTGTATCCGAAGATTGGCTTGCGGCTGAAAACACTGATCAATTCGCTGATAACTCCCATCGCGGGGAGGATCATAATGTAGACGGCTGGATGCGAGTAAAACCAAAAGAAGTGTTGGTACAGCACGGGGTCTCCACCAAGCTCTGGATCGAACACTCCTATACCCAACATCTTTTCGGCGGTCAGTAGAATCATCGTGATACCCAGCACGGGCGTCGCGAGCAACTGAATGATCGACGTTGCATACAGTGACCAAAGCAGCAACGGCATCTTGAACCACGTCATTCCCTTGGGACGCATGGTATTGATGGTCACGACAAAGTTAAGCCCGGTGAAAATCGAGCTAAATCCAAGGATGAACACGGCCATCGTTGCTGAAATGACGGTAGAGTTTGTCGTCGTGCTGTACGGCGTATAAAAGGTCCAGCCTGTGTCGAGTCCGCCAAGCCCCAGTGCCAGCAGGAAGAAAACGGCTCCGCCAACCCATAGGTAGAAACTCGCCAGGTTCATTCGCGGAAAGGCGACGTCTTTTGCTCCCAACATCACCGGCAGCAGGAAGTTACCAAGCGCAGCGGGGATGCTGGGAATCAAAAACAAAAACGTCATGATCGCGCCATGCAGCGTGAAAAACTCGTTGTAGCGATCCTCACTCAGGAAGGCCTTGTCCGGCGTGAACAATTCCGCGCGGATCAGCAGTGCGATCACTCCGCCGAGAAAAAAGCTGAGCACGATTCCCGCGAGATACATAACTCCTATCCGTTTGTGATCGAGCGTAAACAACCACGACTTGATCCCTTTCCCGGCAGTCAGGTAATTGTCGTGCGTATCATGGCCTGCAGCCGTAGCTGTCGCGGTACTGGCAATCATTCCTTCGACTCCTCTTGATTTGGTAACTGTTCTACGACGGTAGCCGTTTCTTCGTCTTGGCTAACAACGTCAGAAGTGGAAGGTTTATCGGACACGCTCTTGATGTATGCGATCAACGCCGCAATTTCTTCGTTCTTTAGCTGGCCTTGGTAGGTAGGCATGACAGGCTTGTAACCAGCACGCACCTTGGCTTGCGGTTCGAGAATCGACTCGCGAATGTAGTTCTCGTCCACGGTCACCTGCGAACCGTCGGCCATCGACTGAAGCGATCCATAGACATTCCAAAACGTGGGCCCAGTCATCGCTTTGCCGTCCACCGAATGGCACTGCACGCAACCACGCCGCGTGTAGAGTGTCTCACCAGCTTGCTCGGGCGTCATGCGTTCCAGAAAGTTCGCTGCATTTTCAAGCCACGGGTCGAACTCGCCCGATGGATGCACGATCACTCGCGCAAGCATCGTTGAATGTTGCGTGCCACAATACTCAGCACAGAACAGTACGTAGTCGCCAGCCTCCGTGGCTTCGAACCATGTCGACGTGTACCTACCGGGAATCAGATCCATCTTCAAACGAAACGATGGAATGTAGAGGCTGTGAATCACGTCATCGCTGGACATAACCAGCTTCACGGGCTTGTCGACTGGGACATGCAGATCGTTGTCGACGTGGCCATTCGGGTAGACGAAACTCCAACTCCACTTCTTCGCGACAACCTGAATCTCGTAGCTGGCGTCAGGAGCTTGCCGCATGTCGAGGTAGCCAGTGAAGCCCCAGAAGAAGATCACTCCCAGGAACAGCCCTGGAACGACCGACCAACCAAACTCTAACCAATTGTTGTGCGAAGGTGACGGTTGAGGAGCGACGCCGGGTCTGGCACGGTACCTCCACAAGAACAGCGCCATCGCACCGACAATGATCGCGAAGAAAAAGATCGACACCCAAAGTATGAAGTAAAACAGGTCGTCGACAGAACCAGCGGTTGTGGACGTTGGCTTTGGGAAGAACGGATCACGAATGCCAGCAAGTAATGGTGTCATGATGCTAGTCCTCGAGTACGGGCACCGCCAACTTGATCAACAGACGCCTGACTGTTCGATTCCGATTGCGACTTGGGACCAGATGGTCCGGAACCTTGACGCCTTCGCAGCCAAACGGGGACCAGCGCGATCGCCATCGCGGTAACCGTCATCCCGGCAC
>CAYQMZ010000888.1:0-3253 GCA_964418725.1 uncultured Pirellulaceae bacterium | reverse complement strand
TGGCCGTTTGGCCACCGAGCATACTCTGAACGTGAAGCAGTTATGTCAAAGCGGCGGCGTTTGGTGGCGAAACCGAGTGTCCTGTGTCATTCGTAGGTCCGGTTCCTGCCGGACAGAACTGGAGTTGGGACCGCACAAAGGCCGGTAGGAACCGGGCCCTACCTTTTAGACAATCAATGACTCAGCACACTAGCGTGTTGAAAGAACACTGCATGTTGGAGCTGCCCATTCGAGCGATTGATGTTCGGCAGTAACAGCGTCGAGTCTCGCTAGAACTTCGTGCGGCAGTTTGGTCATTCGTCGCTCGTTCAAATCCACGACTGCTACGATTGCCTCGAATGTTGCGGACAATCGCTGACCATTCGCATTCACTGCAAAATGCATCGCATGAAAACGTTTGCCCGATTTCGCTCGCCCAAGCAACCGTGTATGGACCTGCAAAACATCGTCAACTTGCGATTCGACTATGTAGCTTGTATGCTTTTCAATTGCAAAGGTTCCGATTTTATATTCCTGAACCTCGCGATTGCCCAGGCCAATGGAGGTTCGAAAGCCTTTCATCGCTGCGGAGAACATAGCCGTGTAGTAGGCAACGTTCATGTGTCCCATGACGTCCAACCATTCGTTGGATACGGTGACCTCGTGCGTGCGAGGGAGTTGGGTGACTTGATCAATTGTTGGCACGATGGAAGGCATAAGTTTGATTGACTCTCTCAGGCAACGATGCCACGCACGTAGTCTTTGAATTCCAGCATGTCACTGGGAGCCCCAGGGCCAATGATCATGGCTCCATCGTGCGGCGCGTTTTCCAGGCCGTGACTTCCTTGGATCAGCGACGGATCCAGCGGAACCACGTCCATGCGGTAGCGAAACCCCAGCTTCTTTTGCAGCAATCGTCGCGCCGCCTGAAGCTTTGACGTCATGAACATTTCGCAAGGGTCGTAGCCTGGTTTGCGGTGGATATCGACAGAAGTCGCAAAGTCTGGGGCTCTCGCGTTGTCTAGCCAGTAGTAGTAGGCGAACCAAGCGTCCGGATCGCTGAGTGCAATTAGTTCCCCGGAACGAGCGTGATGCAGATTGAGTTCCTCGGGGTGCACGACACGGTCTATCCCAGGTACGGATTCCAGTCGAGCCTTCACGTCCGCGAGTGGCAGTCCATTTACGTATACGTGCGCTACCTGATGGTCGGCGACGGCAAAGACTTTCGAATCCATCGGCATCAGCATTTCGCCGAATGGCCCGTCTCGAACGGTAAGCCAACCGGCACGACGCAGTTCCTGATTGATCATGACCGGACGGCTCACGGGGACCAGGCCATACTCGGACACGACGACAATCTCTGCGCCGATGGATTCGGCCGCGTCGATCACTTCGCCTGCACAGCGATCAACTTCGGCCACACGATCTGGAGACTGTTCGGCGAACCTTTGATAGTCGTAGTCCAGGTGCGGAAGGTAGACTAATGTCAATTCGGGCTGCTGCTCGCGAATCACGATGGCCGTAGAGTTTGCGATCCATTCGGATGATGCCAATCCGGCCATTGGCCCCCAGAAAGCATGAAACGGGAACGGGCCCAGTTTGCGTTTCAGTTCGCATCCCGTAGCGTCAATGATGTCAAATTCCTTCGAGCCGTCGCTGCCGTAGTGCGGCTTGGGAGTGACGGACCACTCGCATCCGGATCCCTGATTGAACCACCAGAACATTTTGGCAGTGCGGATTCCTTCGTAGAATTTCTCGCCTTGAACAAGCGCATTGGCTTGCTGCCAAAATCGAATTTCGCAAGTGTCTCGAAAGTACCAGCCATTGGCAACGATGCCATGCTGCGACGGAGGCAATCCCGTTAGCAACGTGGCCTGCGACGTCATCGTGACGGCAGGGATGGGAGCCTTCAGCGGTTGTGCCGTTCCCAACTGCGACAGACGAGGTGCATGTTTGAGCAAGTTGGGCGTGAGACCAACGACGTTGATAACGCAAAGTTTTGGCAACTCTATCTCCTTGAATTTGCCTCAGTATAGAAGACTCGACCCGTTCTTGGATTGCGGATGAACGAGCGGGATTTGGTGTCTACCATTGGTCGCCCGCTTCGAAGCCACCTGATCGGCGCATGCAGCATGAAACCAGGTGATATCGGGGCTTAACTATGCTGGTCAGTTTGGACGCGGGATGTGCAATCTAGCATGATCAAGTTGACTCATCTGACGCGCAACGCAGGTTTGGTCTACGATAGAGGATGAGTCAACCTACCTTCCTAGTCGGCTGCGGAAACGTGAGCACCTACCTAACGCACCGATCGAAATCTGCAACCAGTTGGTTACCCCACCGTTGGCTGATCTTCGTCCTGATTACGGCAGTGGTCTTGCCGATCTCTAGCGTGTGCATTGCTGCCGACGAGACTTTCGTTGGTGTCTTGGCATTGGCAGTCGAGGACGACGTCGCGAAACAGATTGGCCTGTCAAACAATGTAAAGTCTGAGCTGATTGACTTGGTCGATCAACGTGAATCAGACGCGTTAGAGTTGGCGATGCAGATCCGCGATTTGTCACCGGAAGAACGCACGAAGAAGCTCGCGCCGTTTCGTCGAGAGTCGGAGCAACTGGGGCTCCAGCTACTTTCTGAACAGCAGAGGAATTGGCTGAACGGCATCCGCGTTGGCCGAATTGGGATGTCGGCGTTGGCTGAACCCGCTGTGGCGGAACGACTGAAGCTAACCGCATCGCAAAAAGATGAAGTAGACCAGTTGTTGCAAGCAAAAGAAGCCAAGCTCGCGACACTTGGTGGGCTGGATGCGAAGAAGGCGTCCGCGAAATTCGAACGTCAATTGAAGGCTGTGCTCAGTCCTGAGCAGATCGTTGCGTGGAAGGGATTCACGGATCCAAAAGTTGCCGCAGTCGCTTCAGCCGATGGAACGCTTGTAGGCGATGGAGGCAGGCAGTCTCAACCTGGCGAGGTTGTTGTTGATGGCGCGAACGTACAAGGCCTACCGAATAACGCCGCTGGGAACATGCGATTTTCTTTTCGCTTTGCTCCTTGGGCCAATGTGATCGAGTGGTTTGCGGCAGAGTCAGGGCTGTCGTTGTTGATGGATGCTCCACCGCAGGGGACGTTCAACTATTCGGACCCTCGCGAGTACACACCGGCGCAGGCGATTGACCTGCTAAACAGCGTGTTACTCACGAAAGGCTACACTCTGGTTCGCCGCGACCAAATGCTGATGGTCATCAACTTGGAGGATGGAATTCCGCCGAACTTGATC
>CAYQMZ010000887.1:1585-3269 GCA_964418725.1 uncultured Pirellulaceae bacterium | reverse complement strand
CGACGTGCGGTCATGAGGCGTTGACTCGGCAAACAGGTTGTTGAACACGGACAAGCTGGGCAAAGCTTCGTATCACACGACTCGCCACATCAGGGAGAAAGTCCGATGTATGCGGAAGCGTAGAACGTCGTGCGGTGCGACATTCGAGAATCATCGCCCCCGAGTTGAGGGGCTTGAGGGCCCAAGAGGCAAATCCCAACTAACCGCGTCATTCCGGTATGCAATGTTTCGCGGAAACGACACCAAATGCGTTAGTTCAACACCGTTTGCTTGCACTCAACACCTTGCTGGCACGGCATTGCCATTGACGAACCGAGCCCAACGACGGTAAACGAACCTGTTCACGACTCCAACGCAGAGGTTTCTATGTTTGCCGCAATTCGCTCCTCGATTGGATTTGTATTGTTGGTTGCGGCGACCGCGATTGCTGCTTCGCCCAAAGAAAAGCCGACGCGACCAGAGCGGCCATCGCAGCCCCGCGAGAATGCTAGATTCGACTTCGTGCAGCCGCACATTGTGCTGCAAAACGCCGAAGCGATTGGTGTCTCGTCAGACACGCTTCAAGAAATCAAAACTATCTTACGACGTCTGGAGAAGGACTCGACAGCGCTGCGTAGCAAAGCGAAGAACGCTCGACGGCAGCTAACGGAACTGTTCGACGATGCCGTTATTGACGAAGCAAAGTCCGTGGAAGCCTTCGAAACAATGCTGGCAGCAGAGCGTGCCGACAAAACGCTGCAGCTTAGAACACTCATACAGTTGCGGAATCGGCTGACACTCGAACAGAGGCAGATCGCAAAGCAGTTGCAAGCAGCGAAGAGCCTTTCGTCTCGGCAATCACGTAGCAAAATCGATAGCCCCTACCCTAGCGAGAATCTGCCTGTGATCCGCATTGCGGAACCGCCACGCCGGATTGCGATGAAGATGCAAAGCATCCGTCAAGCGCAGCGACAAATGCAACGTGACGGCGGAGACACCGCGCAAGTTCGCCGTCTGCTTCGACAAGCGTCGCCACTAATGAAGCGAGGTAAGGAAGCTGATGCGGAACAGCTCCTAGACGAAGCAATCGAATTGCTGGACGAAAACGCCAAGCAGCCGACGGGCACTCCCTAAGATACCAACGAACTTCAAAGTGCTCTGTTGCCGCAGTCGGTTACTTCTTCGAGAATTCGACTAGCTTTTGACGGATGAATTGACGTTCGTGGTCGGAGCTGACCATCTCGTACGCTCGCTGCCATCGATCAATCGCCTGTTCGTTCTTCCCCGCACGAATCAACAAATCAGCATACGCGCATTGCAGCAGCGGATATTGCCGCATCGACTTCTCATTCTCGATGGATTCAAGCAACTGAAGCCCATCCGTTTCTCGCCCCAAACGCCCAAGGACGATCGCACGATTCAAATCGTGTAGTGGCGAAGGAAACAGCAACGCTAGTTTTTCATAGTGGTGCAGTATCGCCAGCCAGTTCGTTTCAGCCGAGCATCTGGCTTGGCAGTGCAATCGCGCGATGCCAGCTTCCAGGTGATAGCGTGAGACATCTGAACCGCAAGCGGACCTCTGTAGCCAACGTTCAGCAACACGCATCATGCGAAAATCCCACTTGGAACGGTCCTGTTCTTCCAACGGAATCGTTGCTCCAGCATCATCCGTTCGCGATTCAAAGCGGGCTGCGTGAAACAGCAT
>CAYQMZ010000887.1:0-1575 GCA_964418725.1 uncultured Pirellulaceae bacterium | reverse complement strand
TGCCCGGGTGACGGGCGAGCCGACATCAGACTCGCACAAAAGATGACACAGACGTGCCGCTTCCTCACAGAGATCAATTTGAAGAAGCGAATCGCCAGTCGTCGTGCTATATCCCTCGTTGAACATCAGATACAGAGTCTCATGAACCGCATCGAGTCGTTCCGCAAGCAGCTCCGAAGCCGGCAACACTAGCTCTACCTGATTTAGCTGCAGCCGACGCTTGGCACGAGTGACACGCTTCTTTGCTGCGGCAGGTGAGATCAGCAGTCCCTTGGCTATCTCCTGATCACCCAAGCCACAGACCACCTTTAACGTCAGCGCCAATTGTGAAGCGCGATCCAGCGAAGGATGGCAGCACGTAAATATCATCCGCAGCAAGCTGTCTTGCAGCTCACGTTCGTCGAACGAGATCGTGGGCTTGCCGGGCACCGCGAGACGACTGGGTTCAACGACTTCGGCATGAACCTTCTGCCGACGCAAATCATCAATGACACGATTTCGTGCCACGCGGTGCAGCCAAGCTGACGGATTCTTGGGCACGCCACTCAATCGCCAGGCTCGAAGAGCCTCAATCATCGCTTCTTGCACCATGTCCTCGATCACGTCAATCAGCGCGAAGCCAAACGTCCGAGCGAGCACCGCCACGAGACTGGCTGACTCGTGGCGAAAGAAGTGCTCGACAAGCTGCTCAGGTTCGTCCGTCTCGGACATTCGCTTTTCCTTGACGAATTTGAGGTGACTTAGCGGCGAAGACGTAGCGTCAGTTGCACCGACAATTTCGTCTTCGCCGATTCCTGTCAGAAGCTAATTTGGCACCTCGGTAATCTCGCGTACTTCGACGCTACCACCGGCCTGATAGATGGGGCATCCCATGGCATGCTTGCAGGCTTCTTCATAGTTGGCAGCCGAAATAATCGAATACCCGCCAACCAATTCCTTCGACTCCGCGTACGGGCCATCGGTCACCGACTTATCTGCTTTGACGACTCGGCCTTCCGGTGCCAACGGGTGTCCCATTTCCTCAACCCAACCGGCTTCTTTCCCGCCACCTAGCCAAGTCATCCACTCCTGCATGTGAGCCTGCATTTGCTCGGGAGACAGGTCGCTCATGTCACGATCGATGGGGTCACGATAGATAAATAGGAACTTAGACATTCGACGTTTCCTCGTCACAGGGTTCGATTTACAGAAGCCACTTTGCCTCTTTCAACTGGATGACGATTGAACACGCCAGCCGGGGACATGAATCTGGAAAAAACTTCAGTAGCTTGATTGCCGGCGCGACAAAGCGTTTCATGCGGCCCACAGCCACCCGCAAGACTATCAACGCAAAGCGTTACCAGAAAACACCTTACGCCCAGGAGACAATTATTCTGCAACACGTTCTTGCGCAGAAGTTACTCTGGCTTGGGGAAGTGCTTCACCGTTTCTCCCTACCCTCGCTATGGCTCGAACTCCCGCAGGCGGGAGGCTGAAGTGTGGTTGGTTGAGTGGAAATTACTTTCGACATAAAGATGTTCCCTCGAGGCAGCCTTACTTTGGACGTTCCCAAGTTTGGCCCTTCTTGTAACGATC
>CAYQMZ010000886.1:3004-3274 GCA_964418725.1 uncultured Pirellulaceae bacterium | reverse complement strand
CCCAGCACCCAACGAATACCATCGATTACGTTGGATTTGCCCGAACCGTTAGGCCCAACAACGACCGTGATGCCGTCTGGAAACTCGAAGCGTGTTTTGTCTGCAAACGACTTAAAGCCTTGCAGTTCGAGGGCTTTCAGCATCAGAGAAAAAACAGGCCGTGCGAGGAGAAAATCACAACCCGTTAGTGTAAGTGAAGGGCCACCGAATGGCAGACGGTTTGTTGGTTGATCTGAACTTCCGTCAATCTACGCGAACAATGACGTCTCA
>CAYQMZ010000886.1:2396-2994 GCA_964418725.1 uncultured Pirellulaceae bacterium | reverse complement strand
CTCACAATCGGACACGTTGACCCATTTTGCCTGTTCTTAATCAAGTGGCGTCGGGTGCTAGCTGTTTCCGCGGAGGCGATTGAGTGACGCATGACTCTCATGCGTTGAGACTTGGCGCGTTGCGATTCCAACTAGGAGAGAGCTGTATGGTTTGTGCGAAGTCAATCTGGACGTCGGACTTCAACGCTGCAGGCTTGCTATGGATAACGGAAATCAAACTGCGGGCTTCCCGTAAGTGGCCAAAGCACCGCGAAGTGGTGGAATAGATCCGAGAAGATAAGTCCGAGGCCAAGGACAAGCATACCATAACGGTAGCGGCTAGATCTACGGAAGAATGCGATGGCCGCGACGAGGATAGCCACGCCGATATAGCCGTGATGGATGCGGTAACCGAACGTAAGACCCGCGATCCAGCTAGTGTCACGCGTGGATTGCAAGCCGAGTCCAAATCGAACGAAACACGTGAAGAGCTCAATTACGGCGGCGAGGGCAATGCCCAACACTAGGACTTCGAGAGTTGATGATCCGTGTTTCGGCTTGGAAGGCTGTTGCATCGAATCGAGTCTAAGAACCAAAGTATGCGATTTCGCCTCTAGAC
>CAYQMZ010000886.1:0-2386 GCA_964418725.1 uncultured Pirellulaceae bacterium | reverse complement strand
GTCCACGGTCGTCGCTGGCGGGTTGTAGTCAGCCCTAGCGCAACGCTCAACTCGCTTCAACGATATTGGCCTGCAGTTCGAATCTGACGACTTGGACATGATAGTCTCTCGGTCGTGATTTATCGGCTGCCGACTCTCATCACATTCACGTAACGCACCGAAAACGCGATGGGAATCAGAACGACAAACGCAAGAACTAGGTAGTTCCACCATGGCGACGAGTCACGGTCAACGACACTTTGCGACGGATTGTCGGGGTCGTAATACACAGTAATTTCGTCGCCTCGACTATGTCGTTTGACGGCGGTGCTTTGGTCGCCGCTTGCGAATCGAAACGAGTAACGCCTGCTCGTGAAATCCTTGTCGCCAACCCGATACTTGTACTCGAAGACGTAGGTTGTGCGTCTTCTTTCTTGGCTGTAGCTCTCAACGGCTTTTGATTGGATCACCGTTGCCGTCGTCTGTGACCACCCCGTAGCCGTGATCGAATCGCGGATGTTTCGCCAAGTTGGGACAACCAAGAACCAAATCAGCCCTGCAGTGAGCAGAACGACTGGCAACCAGACCTCAACGTTGATTCTTGACTTGCTACTCATGTTGTATGTAGATCTGTGGCTACGCTGAGCGTGGCCGCAAGCTTAACTCTTGCTGAGACGGTCGATACGGGGCAAAAGCGTCGAGCGTCGGGTGGTCTCCCGATAACGCGAAATTGGGCTTGCGCGGATTACCTTGTCGAAATGGCGCAACGAATGTTCCAATCGTAGGATACTTCTGTGTAGCTTGCTTTCGATGTCTGCCGTTCAAGGGAGTTCCCATGATGTATTCGACTATCGTTCTGCTCACGTGTGTCGTGACTGCAAGTGATGTTAATCATCAATTCTCGTTTGGATACCTCGATGAAGCGTTTAGCTGTGTGCAAACGCCACTTGCCGCGCAAATGCTAGACCTAGAAAGGGAGCAGTTGCTCGAAATCGGTCAGAGGAATAAGCGATTTTTGTCGTCGAATGTAAATCAACTCATCGCCCAGCGATGTGGTGCCCTCCGTCTATCCAGCAAGGACGTGGGAGCCTTGTTCAGGGAGTATTCTGAAGAGACGGATACAGTATTGGAGTACAACCAGCAGGTGCTCGCGATTGTTGAGGCAATGCTCGGTAAGAAGGCGAACGCTAGAAAGTACCGACAGCTGCTAACGATTCAGCTCTTAAGGCTCGGGAAGTTGGCCTCGCTGCTTCGGCTGAATGAAAAGGAAATCGACCTACAACAGTACCGTGCACTGCTTGAAGGTCAGGCTGAGCGCTTCGCTAACTTTAAGCCGGAAGCACACTTTCGGTATGAAAGTGCACTACGCAACTTGTCGTCGAGTCTGCCTAACGCGAAGTTAAAAGCAGCGGAGGGAGAGATCTATCAAGGCGAGTTTCCTGGCGAACAGCGTCTACCTGCTCCTCACCCAACGTTAGATTACTTCCAACGCACGCCGCTGGAATTGCTGGCCGCCCCTGCGATACAAAAGGAAATCGGGTTGACGGTTTCACAGCGAGGCGAATTGCGAGCAGCGTATGCCGGACTGAATCAACGTTACAGTTTCCAGGCTGCCCAGGCGATAACCAGATCCGGAAAGAAGGTGAACGTGAAGGTGATTATCAATAATCTTGTCGAGCTAAACGACAGCCTCCGTGATGAGCTAGACGAAGTCCTGGAAGGCCCGCAACGTGAACGATTCCAACAATTGCTATTTCAGTACTACGCTAGGCAAGGCAATCTGCGTTGGGCACGAAACATTGTTGACGGGGAAACAGCAAGGAGGCCCCGCGACCCGAAACCTAATTCAATCCAAAAAGAAGTTCGGTATCGTCAAGCGGCTTCAGAAATCGCCTCAAGTATCGAATTGCTTCAAGTCATCGTAGGTGAAGACGATGCAGCTGAAATGTGCGGCGCTGTGTTACTGCCCGCGGAGAGCACTCGAATTTCTTTGGAAGAAGAATCGCTTCGCAGGGCGATCGAAGAGGAGTATCTTGCGCCCTACATGCGGCTTCGAAAGAACCCTCGCCGAAGCAGGCTTCGGTAGCTCGACAGCTCAAAGGTGAATGAGCATCACTGACATCGCGCCGACTCTTTGCCGAGCAGCAGACTGGAAACTTAGTTAGCCGGCCTTCGCCCCATTCTTTGCTCGGCGGTTTTCTTCTCATTCTCAGCGATGTAGCGGGGCTTGTGCAGGTGTGGCAGAAGCCGAGTTCAAAGCCACGGCCTTACGAAGCGGCCAAAGTAGAATACATCGCCTCGGCATCGCTGAAGAGCTGTTGCCTTCGTTGTCACTGGGCTGGCTGTAAGTCTGCTGTAAGTCACGCAGAAACCTCAGCAACCTACCCACGGACGCATCCATGCGCCC
>CAYQMZ010000885.1:0-3281 GCA_964418725.1 uncultured Pirellulaceae bacterium | reverse complement strand
CTTCTGGATAGGCCACGCCACGTTGCTTCAATCGATCGTGCTCGGCACGGACCGCCACCTCGAATTGCGAAACTGCTTCGCCAGGATCTCCCGTGATCTTGAGATCCATCAGCTCCGCAACAGAAATCAACGAATCGCGACAGTGATCGGCGCGATTCGAGCCAATGTCGCCACTGGCGCTAATCATCAATGTTCCGTAAATGTCGAACAGAAGCACTCGAATATCCGGAAGGGAATCGAGTCTTGGCTGCAGCTCTGTTGGGCGACAGGACAGCGGTTTGCTTTGCGAGCGAATTCGCTGCACAAGCGTGGTCATGATTCGATACGCACGGGCTTGAGGTTTTCGTAGCCAACGAATCGGTTCAATAAACGCTGTCCCCGCCCGGAACTGGTTTCGACCATCGTTGGTTCACTATTTAGCAATGAGTTATAGATCGAAACCAGTTTTCTACCAGTCGTTTCGGCAGAATAGTGTTCTTGGATGACTGATCGATTTGCGGCCGCGGCTTCCTGAAGCACGGTCGTTTCGCCTCGAAGTGAACTTTCGGCCACCGTTATGCAGGGATTGAGTGATCGAATCTGGCTCCGGAGTGTCGCGTCCGAGTGTAGCTGTGTCAGTGCTTCTTGCTGTTGCTTCGAGCCAAGTCGCCCAAAATCAATCACATCGGTAGACAGGGACTCGATGGATTGACACAGCTCTTCTTCATCGATCGCGTCCAGACCGTAGTCAGTTCGATTTGTTCGCAGTAGCGAAGCGTAGGTTTCCTTCAGCGAATTCAGATCGAAAGCGGAAGTGGGGACTAGCAACTCATCGGCTAGTCCCGGAAAACGCATTCCATTCGCAATGAAGTCGTTGGTCACGCCAGGTAAGTTTCTGCCGAACAGCGGCCGGTCACGCAGCGAAGCTTCAAGGAATACCAGACCGAATCCCTCCGCTACGCTTGTACTGATGACTGCGTCCGCCGCCGCGTAGTTTTCGTCCAACGACATCTTCTCGCCAGAACCGAAAACGATTGGCAGCGAAAGCGACTCAGCTAGTTGTTGCCAGAGCAGATACGATTTGCGTTCTTTTTCGTTTCGTGGTTCCAGTGTTACCGAGAACGTGCAGTCGTCGAACAACATCGACCAAAGCAACAGCTCGCCCAGATTCTTTCGGCGAATGCCACGGACCGGGTAGAGGATGTAAGTTGAGTCTTCATCGACACCGTAGACTTCAAAGAGTCTGCGGCGTGCGTTCGTTTTGGAGGTGGCATCTGTCGCGGCGTTCTCCACCGGATTGGGAAGTAACGCAACCTCTGCTTCACTCCAGCCGGAACCTATGAGAGCCACTCGATCCGCTTGGTTCAATGTTGCATACCGAAACTGCGAAGCCTGAGGATACAGCGTCTCGCAGAGTGGGACATGGCTACCGTATTCTCGCAGAAGCAATGCATAGTTCTGCGGGCGAAGGTCTTCAGCAAAGTCGTGCATCTGCAAAAGAATTCGCCACCCCTCAGTCGCCAATTGCTTTAGGGTCGCGGGGAGCTTGACGTTCTTTCCCAACGCATGGTTGTGAACGTGCAAGACTGTCGATTCTGGCGTGCAGCCGTTCTTGATCAGCGATTGTTGAAGAGATTCAAACGGGTCGCTGTCCGCATTCAGCCTGTCGCTGTATTCCAGCTCGGGGAGAACCCAGTGAGAAACAGGAAACCCTAGCTGTGATTCAAAGTCGCGATTCCAATCTTCCGCACGCCCCCCGTAGGCTATGAAGGCTTCTTCAATTCTTGATTGGGGGTCTTGCGAGCCGACTTGACTTAGTGACTGTAGGTGCGACCGAATAACGGAGGTGACTCCTCCGCGATTCAAGTGGTAGTGGACAAATACCAGCCGCACATCATTACTCGTGGTTAGATTGTGCCGCGCCGGAGGAGACCGACGCGGCCATGAATAGTCGACTGTTTAGCGTTTGCGCTTAGATTTGAGCCCGAAGTGTTTGTCGGCGAAGTCCATGTAGACATTCCAATCTTGCATCTTAACGTCATGGCCACCAGGGCGAATGTGGTAACCAATGCGGCTAAGAATCGGTGTGTTGACGCCCGGCCATTCGTTGGCCGCCATGCCGTCGGTTCCCAGCAATCGATAGACCGTGTCAGCCCCAAAACCCGATAAGAATTCACCGCGAGGATCAGCCCAACGGTCGTCTTGAGCACTACAGATCAGAACCGGTCGCGGTGCTATGAGGGCAATCAGCGTGTGTTGATCGACTGGCAGCTCGTCTTCGTTCCCGTTGTACTTCTTGAAGTTGTCACAGAACCAGTGAGGGAAGTTGGTGTTGATACGCTGCACGGTTTCGCCGAACCGACGTCGGCTCAGTGCCGCTCCTCCACAGCCAGAGTTGTTAGAGATCACGATCGCAAACCTGGGGTCGCTGGCTCCCGCCCACAACGATGTCTTGCCAAGACGGGAATGGCCCATCACCGCAACACGTTTTTCATCGATATCACTATCTTGCTCGAAGTAGTCTAGTGCTTTGGATAGTCCCCAACCCCAGGCACTGACAGAACCCCAACTGGACGTATCACGCTGGACATCGGCGAACAACGCATGCACGCCGTTCTTGAATTCATCGTGGAAGTCCGGATCGATATCTCCGTAGTAGATCGTGGCGAGTCCGTAGCCTCGCTTGGCAATTGCTGGGTAGGGCCATCGTGACTTGGCCACGCCTCGAGAATCTGGAGAGGCCTTGTGGTCGGTGTACCCTTTCTTCTTGTCGTTTCGAACCCAGTTCGACGTGATTGAAACATCGTCGTCGTCGGTAATCGTGTGGTTGCCGTTGAAGTTCAAAGCCAGGAATGTTGGCACAGGACCCTTCGCTTTGGCGGGTAGGTAGATCAGCATGTGCAGGTCAACGGACTTTCCGTTACGAGAGAGTCGCAATGTGACTTGCTTTCGACGGATGTTTCCTTGATTACTCTCGGTTCGAGCCACGACTTCCATCGCAACTTCGTCCAACGCTGCCGGGCGAACGCCGTAGACGTTTTCGGCTACCAGTCGAAAGGCCGCTGGTCGACCTACGTTTGTCCACTGTTTAGCGGTGACGATAGGCTGGTCGTTGGGGCCAACTAGCGGATTCGGTAGGACGAACGAGGGAACCTTTGACTCGTCATAGTTGGTTTCCGCACTAGTTGCTGTTGCCCACAGCAACAAGAGCCCAACCAGCGTGAAAGCTGTATTGCGATTTACCATGCCAGTTCTCTCACCTTCATTAATTCCGAGTATTGCTCGTCGCCATCACCCACGTG
>CAYQMZ010000884.1:0-3291 GCA_964418725.1 uncultured Pirellulaceae bacterium | reverse complement strand
GAATCAACCTGAGCCGAGAACACAACCGGCATTCCGTCGATGCCGTTCAGTTGCCCGTCCAAAATACCGAGATATGCTGACAGAATTTCTGCGTTCGCTGCTTTCGGTACTGCCTCCACGCCGTCGATTCCGTTCGCTTCATAAAACGCGACAAGCTGCGTCGCGATTTCTACGCCTTGATCGTCCTGCAAAAAGTGACTGGCTTCAGGAATTCGAGTATGAGGCTGGCCGTCAGCCCCGGGTACGTTGTCGATCAGGAACTTCTGAGTTTCACACGATCCCAGATTGCCCGGATCATTTGCCGCCCAAATCGTGACAAACGGTTTCTGGAAGGACCTTAGCCCCTCCCACGCTTCTTCGGTTGTGCCCGGCACGTCGTTGATCAACGATGGGAAAACACGCGGGCCGGCCATGTAAGTTCGACTTGGGAACGGAGCGTCGTACGCAGCTTCTTCCTCAGGCGAAAGGTCGAACCACGTCATCGCTTCCAGCGTCCCGGACGGCTGGAAGGACGCTCCGGTCATGGCATAACGCATCCAATACCCGAACGAATCGACTATCGGATCAGTGTTGCCGCCCGCATTTCCACCTCCGATGTTTCCATCAACCGGCCCGGCAAGCGGCAGACGCTGGCAACCATCGTAGAACGGAACTTGTTGGACAGGAATCTGCGAGTAGAGGGCAGGGATATCGACAATCTCGTCTGGGTTTTCCACAGGCGGTTGCACGTTTTGCCCCAACGGGAATGTGGGCAGCGTACCATTGCCAATCGAAATGGTTGCAAACCATTCGGTGTTCAGCCCCGCGGTGCGAAGACCAATCAGGCTGCCCCAGTCTTGCGCGAAGAGGTTGATATCGGTCAGTTCGAGACTTTCAATGAACTGCTCCAGACGATGGTTGTGATCGAGGTAGCTGTAACGATCGATATCGACTGGTTTGTCCGATCGTCCCATGCCAAGATGATCCATTGCGATCACTCGATAGCCGGCGTCCGCGAGCACTGGAATCATGTCGCGATACAAGTACGACCATGAAGGTTGACCGTGTAACAGCAGCACGACCGGTCCTTCTTCTGGGCCTTCGTCGACGTAAGCTTGACGCAGTCCGTCGATTTCGACGTACTGCGGTTCGTACGGCCAATCGGGAAGATCCGCGAAGCAGGAGTCTGGTGTACGCACAAACTCAGTCCCGTCCGCGGTGGCCATGATGACCGGATCATCAAAGCAGTCGGTCGCGTGATTAACGTTCGTGTCTTCATCAGGGCCCGCATCGGTTTCTTGGTCGCCGTCGCTCAGCTTGCTGTATGAGTTCTGTAGATTGTCCTGCAGAACTTCGATCGGCGCAGACGCGATCATTTCGATGGGCTCATCCAGCACGCGACTCGAATAAGTCCAGCCTTCCGGAAGTTCCAGTCGCGACCCCAAGCCTGCCAGGTCGGCTGCCGTCAACGTCGGATCAACGATCTGTGCGTACGACTGCATGACGTACACATCGCCCGCGGGGCTCGTGAGCTCATACACTTCCGAACCGGCGTCCCAAGTGAAGACGTTGTTGCGATCGACGAGCGAAGGTTGGTACGCGCCTCGGCCGGTTGCTTGAGATGGATTGACCTCGACGCTCGCAACACGAATCATTTGCATGTCGGCGACTTCCTGAATTTGCGGAACGCTTCCAACCGAAAGACTCTCGCTGCCGTCGATCATGAAGTATCTCGGTCCGTTCTTGATGATTTGCAATGCTCCCAGATCTTGTCGGGCCTGCTCTAGGTCAACGTCCCAGACGTTTGCGGTACAGTCAGAGGTGTTGTTCGTCCACCAAACCTCGGTGGAAGGTCTTCTTCCATCGACGGTCACCGCCAGCAATTCGCAATAGCGAACGTGTTCGCTCGGCATATCTGTGGCCTCGCCTCCTGCAGTCCGGCCGTAGTTCTCGGAGAGGATCAAGAAGTCAGGAAATCCGACTACACCGTCGCCGTCGATGTCGGCTCCATCGCCCGGCGTACTAACGGTGTCGCCAAAGGCGTTCGATAACAACAGAAAGTCACTGAGACCAACTTCGTCATTGCAATCAATGTCGGCGACGAGACTTGAAGTTGCTCCCAGGTCGCAGGTCAGCAGTTGGCGGCTTTCGAGATGTTCAATATTGGTAAATCTACGTTGAATTGATCGTGCGGGCATCGTGGTCAGTTCCGTGTTCGTGCAAGAAGTGCAGTAAGCAAAGCGATCGTCTGCTTGACAGGACTAGTTGCCTCGAACCGGGCAAGCGTGGACAAGAATCTGTCGAGAATGAATGATCCGAAGGGATTGGCATGGCTGCCAATGTCGCGTGCCGTGATTCGCCGGTTCGAATCCGGAGCCTAACGCGACAAAAGCTCGCCCCTTTTGTGCAAGAGCTCGATTCATTGGCTGTTACCTGCGTCTCCGGGAGTCTCTTTTCCAGCATTCGATGGCCCAATGACGGGCCGACGACCGGTGTAATGTCCCTCGGCCGTAAACCAGGCATTCGAAAGATCGGGTTCGTCTTGTTGAAACGTCATGACGACGGATTCGCGTCCAGGCTGACCTGCCGCCAAGTCCCAGCGAGCGATCATACGAACCGCCATTCCTGTCTCTCGACTGGTCCATAGTTCAATCGCGTGGGGCAGTTCTGGATCATTGGAGTTGGACGCCATGGCTTGAATGTGGCGACACAGAAACGATCGACCGTCATCAATTGAGATCTCTTCGTCTGTCAACACTTTTAGATGAAACCCCTTCGACGTCATCTGATGCAGCATTGTTGAAACGTGCAGATACGGCGTGTCCAGTTGTTCGTGAGAACGGAGATAGCCTTCCAAGACCGAGACGTCTCCCTTGATGACCGGACCAAATGCTGGCACAACCCACGACTGATCTCCGTCTCGTCCAAGCCAAAAGTTTGCACGAGGCAAGAGGCCTGGATGCCGAATGGCAAGACGATCGTTGCCTTGCACGTACAACTCGGCTGCAACTTTGCCTGGCTTTCCCAGAAGTGGGCGGTACGTAACGTCCAGCGAATACTTGCGGGTCAAACGTTGGGCGGCCACATCGAGCGAGCGTTGAATCGCAGCCATCGCGGTTTGGCTTCCACCGGTGCGAAAAGTCAGCAACACAGCGAGAAAAATAGTAGCGGCGATGCCAAAGGTAGGCCAACCGACGAAGCGAGAAAGAATGCGTCGTGATTGCTGCTGCGTTGAACCGTCGCGCAGATTCTGATCAGCCGACTTGATCTGACTCATTGCTTCGGCGATACGCTGCGAGTGATCCTGTGGCT
>CAYQMZ010000883.1:0-3291 GCA_964418725.1 uncultured Pirellulaceae bacterium | reverse complement strand
GGTGGCGTGCGAGGTAGCCGTGCGACGGCAGAGTGCTGCGAGTGGTTTCAATCCGATTCGAGACGCCATACCGCACCAAAGTTCTGATCAGCCGACCGTCATCCGTACATGAGCCGAAGAAAACGAGTTTCAAGACGACATGGCCAGAAGCGTGTGCCCGGAACGCGAGCGTTCCGAATTCGTAGTGTTTGACGCTGTTTCTGACGCTTCACCCACAACCGAAGTTGATGAAGGCTTAGTCGTTTGAATCGATTTCGTGACAGTCGTAGTCGGAAAAACGGTCGTAATTGCCTGCCCTCTTCTCATCTTACGAAGAATCGGTGGTGAAGCTCAAACCTCCACTTCACATTGGGGTGCATTTGGTACAATTCGCTCTGAAAGCACCCAAGGAATAGCACTCGTGTCGCGTTGGAATACCGTAGCCATTTACGGTGTCGGCCTCATCGGAGGCTCGATCGGTATGGCCCTGCGAAAACGGAACCTCGCGAACCGCATCGTCGGCATCGGTCGGAATGCGTCTAGATTGCGAACAGCCGAAGATCTTCAGGCGATCGATCAGGGATACACGGACCTCTCGGACGTACCCACTCCGGATATCGTCGTCTTGTGTGCTCCCGTTCAGTTGCTGCCATCACACTGCGAAGCTGTATCCGAACAGTTCCCGCAAGCCACGATCACGGATGCGGGTAGTACCAAGCAGACGATGGTTGAAGAAATTGAACGTCGCACGCCCGACGCACAATTCATTGGCAGTCACCCGTTGGCCGGTAGCGACAGGAGTGGAGTTGAGCATTCGAACCCGGACTTGTTTCAAGGCCGGATGGTCATTGTGACGCCAACGCCACAGACTCCGGAGAATCTGGAGCCGGTTGTAACGCAATTCTGGGAAGCGTTGGGGGCAAACACCGTCAGTATGCAGCCAGACGTGCACGACCAGGCGTTGGCAGTCACCAGTCACCTGCCTCACGTTGTCGCGGCCGCATTGGCAGCAGAAACGCCCGAACGGTTTTTGAATCTGACTGCTGGTGGCTGGAAAGACTCGACTCGGATTGCGGCGGCCGACCTGGAGATGTGGACGCAGATCCTGCAAGAAAACAATCAGAACGTCTTAAGTGCCTTGCGTGGAATGCAATCCAGGCTGAAGGAATTCGAAAAGGCACTAGACGACAACAATCGAGAATCCGTAGAGCGGCTTTTGGCCGCTGGAAAGCAACGACGCGATGCTTTGGGAAGTTGATATAACGCCGCTACCAGGTAACCCGGATCTTGATGGCCAACGAGTTGCCTCCGAGGCTGCCGACATGGGCATTAGCGATTCGCTGTTGGTGCGATCGGTTCGTAGCTATTTAGTTCAAGGCGACATCGATCAGGTACAGATCGAGCGAATCGCTCAGCGACTGCTGGCCGACCGCGTCGTCGAGCACGTGACTGCTGCTCCCGTTGGCGACGATAACCTCAGTCAGCCGCCGGAAGGTTGTGAGGAACTGCTGCACGTTTTGCGAAAGCCTGGCGTGATGGACCCTGTCGCGCAAAGTGCAGAAGCAGCAATACGAGATCTGGGTATCAACGTCGACGCCGTTCGCACCGTACGCAAGTATTGGATTAGTTCGATTCCTGCCGAGGCGATTGATCGACTGTCGTCTAAGGTTCTTGCCAACGATTCGATTGAGCAAGTTGTCGCTGGCAAGCTGGATCTGAAGAAGATCGATCTAGGCAGTCCCTACCAATTTGCGTTGCAACACGTTGCCATTCGAGAACTCAGCGACGAGCAACTGGAAGAACTCAGCAAAACCGGCCAGCTGTATCTGACGCTGCCCGAAATGAAGACTATTCAGGAACACTTCCGCGCCTTGGATCGTGATCCCACCGACATCGAATTAGAAAGCGTCGCACAAACGTGGAGCGAACACTGCAGCCACAAGACGCTGGCAGGTCGGATCGCCTACAAAGACGAAAATGGCGAACGTCGATTCGAGAACATGCTGAAGGAAACGATCTTCGCCGCCACGGTGCAGATTCGAGAATCGTTGGGCGATCAGGATTGGTGCGTCAGCGTCTTCGAAGACAACGCAGGCGTAATTCGATTCGATGACGAAGACAATATTTGCTTCAAGGTCGAAACGCACAATCACCCATCAGCCCTGGAGCCCTACGGCGGTGCCAACACCGGAATCGGCGGGGTCATCCGAGATCCAATGGGTACCGGTCTTGGTGCCAAGCCGGTTTGTAATACAGACGTGTTCTGCTTTGCTTCGCCGGATACACCCGTCGACTCATTGCCAACCGGTGTGCTGCACCCACGACGTGTCATGAATGGCGTCGTTGAAGGTGTCCGGGACTACGGCAACCGAATGGGAATTCCCACGGTCAATGGCGCGAATTACTTCGAAGATCGAAACTTAGGGAATCCGTTCGTTTATTGCGGGAACGTCGGCATACTCCCGCGAGACAAATCGTTCGGCGGCGCTCAGCCGGATGATTACATCGTGGCCATTGGCGGTCGCACCGGGCGCGACGGAATTCATGGCGCCACGTTCAGTTCGGCAGAACTCACCAGCGACAGCGAGCACTTGTCGGGCGGCGCGGTGCAAATCGGTAATGCGATTACCGAGAAAATGGTGATGGACGTTTTGCTGCAGGCCAGAGACCAAGAACTGTATAGCGCAGTCACGGACTGCGGCGCTGGCGGATTCTCCAGTGCTGTTGGCGAAATGGGTGAGAAGATCGGAGCCGAAGTGTGGCTCGATAAAGTGCCGCTCAAGTACGAGGGACTGACGTACACAGAAATCTGGATCTCCGAAGCACAAGAACGCATGGTGTTCTCGGTGTCTCCCGAAAAGTGGCCGGCGTTCGAAGCCTTGTGTGCGGCGGAAGATGTCGAGGCCGTCATTATTGGTCAGTTCAAGCCGACAGAAAATCTCACACTGAAGTACGGCGAGAACGTTGTTGGCGAAGTTAGCATGGAGTTCTTACACGACGGTCGACCGCCAATCATTCGTGATGCTGTCTACACACCGCCCGCCGTCACACCTCTGAACAACCTGTCCGAGATTAATCTCGGCGAGACACTGACCAACGTGTTGAGCTCGCTGAATGTTGCCAGTAAAGAGTGGGTGATTCGGCAGTACGATCACGAAGTACAAGGCGGCAGTGTCGTGAAGCCGTTGGTCGGCGTGCAACGCGATGGACCCAGTGACGCAGCAGTCGTTCGTCCTAAGTTGAATACGCGGCAAGGCATCGTGATCAGTTGCGGCATGAACCCGTGCTACGGCGACTTTGATCCGTACGATA
>CAYQMZ010000882.1:0-3294 GCA_964418725.1 uncultured Pirellulaceae bacterium | reverse complement strand
TATTCAAAAAGGCCAAGGGTTATGTCGGTGGGCGTGGTCGCCTGCTGCGAACCGTCAAAGAAACACTGATTCGCGCCGAGGCTTTTGCCTACCGCGACCGTAAAGTCCGCAAACGAGAATTCCGCAAGCTGTGGATCACTCGTATCAGCGCTGCAGTCCGTCAACGCGACATGACCTACAGCACGTTTATCAACGGGCTGAAGAAGGCTGGCATCGAACTGGATCGCAAGCAGCTTTCCGAAATGGCAGTTCACGATCCGGCTGGATTTGATGCCGTTGTTGAAAAGGCTAAGGGTGCCATCGCTGCATAGCTCGCTGTGAGCTTGATGCGAATCTCTGGCATCTGTAACACCAAAGTACATGACAGTTCGGTCGCGAAAGCGGCCGAACTTTTCGTTTAACTGGTGGGAAACTATTGTTGGCCGTCTCGATCTGAAACGGTGGCCCCTATCGTGGCTGGCTTTGCAGCGTAGCTTCTGCCGCTAACGATTCTAACTACATGGAATGCAGACCATGGAGCAGGAACTCGAATCCATCAAAGAAACCGCGTTGGGCGAGCTCGCGGGCATCGCAGACGCTGGTTCGTTGGAACAGGCTCGAGTCAAATACCTCGGGAAGAAGAGTCGCTTGAAAGAGGTTAGCGCAGGAATGCGTGATCTCGCTCCGGACCAAAAGAAGGTCGTCGGAAAAGCGCTCTCACAGGTAACTCGCGCGATCGAAGCCGCGATTGAATCCGCCACGGAGCGTCTGCAATCAGCTGCTGACGCGGCCGCACTCGCCTCGGTCGACATCACTTTGCCGGGATTCCCTTCCCGACCTGGTGCGTTACATCCCGTGACGCAAATCCAGGACATGGCGATTCAGGCATTGCGTCGCATGGGCTTTGCCTTGGCAAGCGGGCCTGAGATAGAAACCGAATTCCATTGCTTCGATGCATTGAATACGCCTCCCGAGCACCCGGCGAGAAACGAACAGGATACGTTCTACTTCGACGATGGCCGCTTGCTGCGGACGCATACGTCCAGCGTGCAAATTCGGACAATGGAATCAACGCCTCCGCCGGTACGAGTGATCGCCCCGGGAAGTGCATTTCGTCGTGACGACATCGACGCGACGCACCTGCCTCAGTTCACGCAGATGGAAGGCTTGTACGTGGCCGAGGGTGTCAGCCTTGCCGACCTGAAAGGCACCTTGGAAATGTTCTTCCAGATGGTATTCGGCGAGGGAATTGATGTTCGCTTTCGACCTCACTTCTTCCCATTCACGGAACCCAGTTTCGAAATCGACGTGAAGCATCCCGAGCGAGGATGGATTGAAGTCGCTGGTTGTGGAATGGTCGATCCAGCCGTATTCGAACACATCTGCAGCAGCCGTGGTGATCGAGCATACGACCCGGACAAAATCACAGGGTTCGCATTCGGCATGGGCATCGAGCGACTCGCCATGATCCTGTTCGGCATCCCAGATATTCGCAAACTGATTGAAAACGACCAACGATTCTTGCGTCAGTTTGTTTAGCAGACGTTTGTTGTGACGTCCCACCAAATCTCAACGGCGCACGCCGCGAGCACACCATGAAGATATCTCTCGACTGGCTCAGCCAGCATGTCGACCTGACTGGACTATCGACCGAAGAATTGTCTGACCTGCTGACATTCGCAGGCGTCGAAGTTGAAGAGATCGACGAGACGCGCATTCACGAAAACGTGGTCGTCGCGGAAGTCTTGGAGCGAGAACAACATCCAGATGCAGACAAGCTTTCCGTCTGCAAGGTGCAGCACGGGGACGCGACCAGTCAGATCGTCTGCGGCGCCCAGAACTTCAAAGTTGGCGACAAGGTGCCGCTGGCACTCCCGGGCACGGTCATGCCTGGTGGGATGAAGATCAAGAAAGGCAAGCTTCGCGGCGTCGAGTCACAAGGCATGATGTGCTCTGGAGGCGAACTCGGGATTCCCGACGATGCAGACGGTTTGCTCATTCTCGATCCAGCTACGGACGTGGGTCAGTCGATCTGCAAACTCTTTCCCTCCGACACGAAACTCACCATCGAGGTTACGCCCAACCGACCAGACTGGCTGAGCCACCTGGGCCTCGCCAGAGAAGTCGCCGCCGTCACCGGTCGCACACTTAAAAGCCCACCGATTCCATCCGCGAAGGAAGCCACGCGAAAGGCAACCGACGCTGAAATCAAATTGGACAATGACTCGGCCTGCCCTTTCTATACAGCTCGCCTCATCAAAGGCGTAAAGGTCGGCCCAAGTCCAAAGTGGCTGCAAGGTCGACTGGAAGCAATCGGGTTGCGGCCTATCAACAACATTGTCGACATCACGAATTTCGTCCTCATGGAAATGGGACAGCCGCTTCACGCGTTTGATGTGGCCAAGCTAGAAGGTGGAATTCACGTTCGCCAAGCAACCGACGGCGAGGAACTGGTGGCATTGGATGGCGAGACATACTCACTTTCCACTTCAGATACCGTCATCGCCGACGGCAAAAAGGCCTTGGCGATTGCTGGCGTGATGGGTGGCGAAGCAACCGGAGTAACAGAACCTACAGTAGATGTACTGCTGGAAAGTGCCTACTTCATTCCGCAGCGAATTCGCAAGACTTCTCACAGCCTGACGCTCAGTTCCGACTCCAGCTACCGTTTCG
The DNA here is from genome assembly GCA_964418725.1 of uncultured Pirellulaceae bacterium. Taxonomy (GTDB): domain Bacteria; phylum Planctomycetota; class Planctomycetia; order Pirellulales; family Pirellulaceae; genus CAYNJG01. Next base: position 642 of record CAYQMZ010000882.1, on the reverse strand, counting down.
AGCGAGGTGTGGATCCACAGCAGGTGCTGGCGGCATCGGAACTCGCAACGAAACTGATTTTGGAATTGGCCGGCGGACAGGCAGAAGAAACCATTCAGGTCGCCGGGGAACCACCGGAGCTCAATTCCGAGCTTGAGTTCGATCACGGCAAGTGCTGCAAGCTGTTAGGGGATGAGATTCCCGATCAGCGGATCGTCGATATCTTGCAAAAGCTTGGCCTCGAAAACACCAGCCTCAACGCTGGGATCTCGACCTGGAACGTACCCTCGTATCGACTTGACCTTGCACGTCACGTGGATCTTGTAGAGGAAGTCGCTCGAATCTACGGGCTGGAGAATATCCCTTCGAACTCCAACGCGTTCACGTCCCTGCCACGCCCTGAAGACAAGACCTACGACGTCGTGATGCAACTGAAGCGACGGCTCGTGAGCTTGGGATTCTGCGAAACGCCTACGCTCTCGATGGTGTCTGAGTCGCAAGTCGAATCTGGCGCTGCGGGACATCAGCGAGAAGCCGTACCAATCAAGAATCCGCTCGGCACGGATTACAAAATGATGCGTACGACTCTGTTGTCCGGGCTTGCGGTCAACGAGTTGTCGTCGGGGTTGCTGAATGTCGCCAGTCGCAATGCAAACCTGGGTG
>CAYQMZ010000881.1:0-3300 GCA_964418725.1 uncultured Pirellulaceae bacterium | reverse complement strand
CTTCTAACGAAGGTCGACTGGAGCGAAAAGCGTGGCTACGTCTGGAAGTGTATTCTTCGCCAGGACTTGGAGCGGTTGAGAAACGTTTGTAGTCGCCCCGATGTTCTGCAAGACGAAGTGATGGTGTTGCTGATCTCGACTTACCTGGGATACCGCAACGAAGATTCAGCGCGAAAGCTGCAAAAGCACATGTTGACTCGTGCTTTGCTGTATCACCCGTCCAGTTATCAAATCGGTCGAGAGTTAGGCTTGCACTACTGGCGTCAGTATCCAGCCCGGTTCACCGACTCGAAGGCGGTCGACTTTCTGAGGTTCTGCCGATCTCGTGTTCCCGAGCACGAGCAGTCGTTGATTGATCTAGCACGTTTGTATGACAGCCGAGGTGGGCATAGCTCGGCGATTTACACTTTGGTGGCTGGACTCTCACAGTACCCGGATAGTGCCCGCATTCGAGCGCACTTGGCATACCAGTTCTTGGAACAAGGTGCCAATATCAGGGCCGAAAATCGGATTAGTCAGGCGGTGTCGCTGGATGATGACGAACCAATCGTACAGATCACGTTGGCGAAGTTATGTATTGCCAGTGGTGACCTTGTGGAAGCGAAGGATCTGCTGGACAAGGTCGGCAAGTCGCATTGGGACTGTCTCTACTATGAGGTGCAATCGGAGTATCACGAGGCAAACGGGAATCGCAGGGAGGCAGCTCGCGCGTTGGCCGCTGCAATCGAATGGGCAAAGCCACGTCGTGAGCTACGTGTGGTGGTTGATATGGCGAAGACACTGCTGGAGGGTGACTACCCGGATGGTCCTTGGCTGCAGTTGGCGACGCAAGAAATGCGGCGATATCACTCGTTTCGAAGGTTCGAGGCGGAAAGCTACTTCATCGGGCTTTCCGAGTGCCTAAGTGCTCGGGATCGTGCTAAAGATCCTTGGAATGCCGTCGCGACCAATCAGTCGTTGCAGCGGCCGAAATCAGACTGAACGACCGCAGTTGCGGGTTTTTCGCCGATGGACTTGCGAAAACGCGTCTCACGCCTGAATCATCGCGGTATGGCGACGTAGTTCTCTGTGCGCGGAACAGCTAAAATGTGGAGCCGGTGTGGGATGGAATATCCCGCGCCGGAACCACTCCCGCCCTCCGCATGCCCCGCGAGATCGCACGATGAAACAGCGATTGACAATTCCCGACAGGACGCGAAGCAAGCTTGACGAATTTCGCAAGCGAGTTTGGAAGATCAAAATCGTCGAGGGTATCTGCGCTGCTGCCTTTGGATTGCTGATCAGCTATCTGTTGGTATTTGTAATTGATCGGTTCGTCGATACGCCAATGTGGGTTCGTGCGACGTTGCTTCTGGTTGGAGCCGCCGGCTTGGGGATTCTGTTTCCGTTGAAGTGGCATCGCTGGGTCTGGAGAACAAGACGGTTCGATCAGCTGGCTCGACTGCTAAAGCACCGCATGCCTCGGCTTTCCGACCGAATGCTCGGGATCATTGAGCTGGCGGAAAACGACGTGGAACAGCAGCGTTCAGCAGCGTTGTGTGAAGCTGCCCTTCGTCAAGTAGATGACGACATCAAGGACATTTCGTTCCATGACGCGGTTCCAAATCCACGGCACCGCGCGTGGGCGTGGGCGGCTGGAGTTCCGTTCGCATTGGCGGCTGTGGCCTTAGTCGTTGTGCCCGCCGCGGGGTGGAATGCGTTGAAGCGTTGGGTTGCTCCGTGGGGCGAGACGGAGCGGTATACGTTTGCGCAACTAGAGCAACTTCCGGAACGACTGTTCGTCCCGTACTCGGAAGACTTCACGCTGCAGGCCAAGATTTCCAAGGAGTCGGCGTGGACACCTCAACAGGCAGTGGCCCGGATCGGCAAGCCGCCCCCGGTTGCAGTTAACCTGCACGAAGAAGGCTACAACTTTGAACTGCCGCCACAAAAAGAAGATGGTGTCGTCCAGTTGTCGATTGGCGATGCTCGGAAATCGATTCCCGTCGAACCCAAGCTGCGGCCCGAGTTGACGGAGCTGCTTGCAGAGATCGACCTGCCGCCTTACTTGCAATACGACGAGTCAATTCAGAAGGATGCTCGAGGTGGAACGCTGTCCGTTGTCAAAGGTAGCGTCGCGACATTGCTGCCCAAGGCATCACGCCGACTCAAGTTTGCGTCACTGAACGGGACCTCTCAAACGGTCGAAGGCGAAAGGATCAAAGCGACGCCTGTAACGTTAGAAGGTGATGGGACACTGGAGTTGTCGTGGCGAGACGAATTTGACTTGTCAGGCAAGCAGCCGTTCAAGCTTTCGATTCAAGCCAGCGATGACATGCCGCCAACAGTCGTCTGTAGCCAATTGCGCCGCCAACAAGTGGTCATGGTCGATCAAGTGCTGACATTTGAGGTAAATGCGGACGATGACTTTGGTGTCAAAGAGATCGGGATTCAATGGACGGGTCTTGAGGATCCGCTGACGAATCCGAATCCAGTCGCCGGCGAAGCGGTAATCATGGGGGGCAATCCCGCGGACGCGGCGCTGAAGGCAACGGCCACATTCTGCCCATCGCGTGAGGGCATTCCGCCGCAAACTCTTCAAGTGCGTTTGTATGCGGTGGATTACTACCCGACGCGGGAGCGAGTTTACTCGCCACCGTACACGATGTTCGTACTAAGTCAGCAGGACCATGCAAATTGGTTGACTGAGCAGCTGCGGCGCTGGTCTCGACAGGCACAGCAGGTCTACGAGCGGGAGAATCAACTGTACGAGGAGAACAAAGCACTACGGGCCTTGCCGAAAGAAGAACTGGGCAAGAAAGACACTCGTGATCGCATTGAGTCTCAGGCGGCGGCGGAGAGTGCCAACGCTCGTCAATTGACTGCTGTCTCCAACGCCGGAAAACAACTGATCAAAGAGGCCGCCAAGAACGACCAGTTCAACGTGATGACGATGGAGGGCCTGGCAGAGATGGTGAAGACGCTTGACGAGCTATCCAAGAGCCGAATGCCGTCTATCGCTGACTTGTTGAAATCGGCCGCCGCTGCTCCCTCGGAGTCTGCCGAATCGGAAGGTGATGGTGATTCCGATGGGGACAGCGAAAATCAGCCAAAGCCACCGACGGTTGGCAACAATCGCGACCCGAACAACAAGTCTGGCAAAGAGCAGGGGGGCGAGTCGCAAGAACAGTCAAAGCCAAAGCCTAGCATCACGGATATCGAATCGTCGATGAATCAGAAAGATGACGACGAAGACGAGCAAGGCGCGCAGAAGAAGGAAGACCAACCACCAAGCGAGGGCAAGTTTGGTCTGCCGTCAAC
>CAYQMZ010000880.1:0-3306 GCA_964418725.1 uncultured Pirellulaceae bacterium | reverse complement strand
AATCCGACGAAGTCGTCGAACCATTGTCCCGTCAAAGGTCGTGGATCCTCGCGCAAGACGAGCGGCACGTTGGCACCAAGAACCACGCTCGGATCGACCGCCATTGACCAGGCCTGATCGATCCAAACCTGGAATCTAACCGTCCCGCATGTGCGCCCATCGCTTGTGCGTCGCACGCCTTTATGTTGCGTTTATCGCAAACTCATAACGAGAGCCCGACTAGCTTGTACTCAGCTCATTAGATATTTTTGTATAGTTAGTGAATCACTGGGCTTAGCCGCACACTTGGTTGACGCCAGGACCGACTAATCAGGTAAGGCGTGCTCAAACGCCCCACTTTAAGACGGGGTCTCGGAATTGATTCGCGTTGGTGCACCCGACGGCTGACCGTGGCGTCCCCTTTATGATTTTGCTCATCGACAATTACGACAGCTTCGTGCACAACCTCGGCCGTTACTTGCGTCGGCTCGGGGCGGATACTTCCGTGGTCCGCAATGATGCGATTTCGGTCGAGCAGATTCGCACACTCAATCCCCAAGCGATTGTGATGTCACCTGGCCCGTGCGCTCCGCAGCAAGCCGGTTGTTGCCTTGAGGTCGTCGAGCAGTTGCACCAAGACTATCCGATTCTCGGCGTCTGCCTTGGCCACCAAGTCATTGCGGAATCCTTTGGCGGAACGATCGTGCGAGCCAAGCAACCGATTCACGGACGCGCGAGCAGCATCTCCCATGACGGCAGAGGATCCTTTCACGGCCTGCCGAACTCGTTTCTGGTCGGGCGGTATCACTCGTTGATTGCGGAGCGAGACAGCTTGCCTAGCAGTTTGGAGATATCAGCTTGGCTGCCCGACGGAACCATCATGGCGATTCGGCACAAGCAGTTCCCTGTCGTTGGCTGGCAATTCCATCCGGAGTCGGTGCTGACCGAACACGGTTATTCCCTGCTTCGTTCATTCCTACAATTCGCCAACGTCTCGGGCCTAGATGAGGCTGAAGACGGGACCAAAGCTGAACTCAAGGCGGACGAACTTCAACGGGCCATCCCACAGCAACCCGACTGGTTTTCTCGAGCGATCGAATACCCTACCTAGATCTCAGTCAGGCGGATTCATGAACTCAGAAGGATCACCCCTCTCCGACAAGGACAAGAAGCAATTGCGGCTTGGGATCGCCAAGTCGCTTGGGTCGTTACAGGTCGTCGGACGAGCACTAGGATTGAGTGTGGCCGACTATTTGGTCACAGGCGAGGACGCTACCATCACGCTCGAACTCGCGCAGGCGATCCAGCAATCAGCCAAGTCGTCCAGACAAAGTGTGGCCTACGGTTGGAGCCGCTCAAGCGGGAAGAAGCTATTTGAACTCTTCACGTATCCTTCCGTACCTCGTGGGTACTACCGTCGACTCGGCGAAGCCTCGAAGCACATCAACGGATTGATACGCTCCAGCTTGGACACCGATGCCAGGCTGCCCGACTGGATGAACGAATTGCTGACGCTCCGTAGCGTCGTAGACCAAGATTCGATTCACCAATCTCCGAACAAGCGATTTCGGTTGCACCCCATCGTCGCAGACATTGAACAAGAAAATGGCTATCGAGACGTCATCTCGGTCGTGGCCAACACGAATGACACGTCCTACTGGCATGTCGCCAAATACATGCGAGCCGCCTGCGATTGGCTGCCGATCTTGGAAGGAAACGAAGCCAGCCTGGACATGGCCTTAAAGGCAGGAAATGCAGTGTCCCGAGAGACTGCCCTGCAATGGCTCCATGAAGTCGACTTCGACTTTGCGAAAATCCTACCGACGATCGTCGAATTATCCGTAAGTTCCAGCAAATTGGTTCGAACGCAAGCCGACAAGGCGTTGCCTGCACAACGGCAAGACGCCGCAAAGTTGTTGCAGGAAAAGCTCAGCAGCGGAACCGCCGCTGAGCGAGCGATGGCTGCCGAGAAGTTGTTCGTACTGTTATCCGATGAAGCGGAAGAGGCATTACGTTCCGCTCTTGAAAGCGAAAAGGGTAAACGGGTTCGCCAGACGATCGAGAACTGTCTGCAAAACATTGCGTTTTCCAGCGGTGAGCAACCAGAATCGGCAACCTCTATCGAGTTGCCTCCGGTAGAACTTCCAGACAAATCAGGACCGCTACCCACTGCCTTCAAAGAGGCCTTGTGGCAGCAGTTTGAGCTTGCCTACAACAAGCTCGACGAAGATCACGAACGCAAGATGCAACAGTTCCACTCGCCAGATCGGCCTCGTTGGCTAAAAAGCCCACCACCGAAGCCCAAGCCTTTCACTAAGCAAAAATACCAGGCGTTTCTCGACTATCTGGAAGGAACCACCGACAAGCTGCCGACGTTCGATGGCCCCGGCTGGTTTCGCATGGCCGTTAGCAAGATCTCTCCTTGGACCAACTGGGCCGACCTGAAGACCATCAATATCTTGCATGTAGTGCGACTCTTCTTTGCCTTCGAATTCGTCCACAACAAGTATCGACTCTATCTGACAAACCAACCATGGTTGGAAGCCCATCGAAACGCGCAGGAAACGCCGTACGATCTGCGGCTGGTCGACGCTGCCTTGGCAACACTGCCAAAATTCAGCTCCGCTGATTGCGCACGAGCGTACATCGAGCAAAACACCAACTGGCAATCGTTTCTGGATTGGGAGCCGGACGCAACCTGGCCACTCTTCCTTCAGTACCCCGCAGTACTTCGCGACTCGTTGCTGGGCGTCAGCAACAGCTCGAACGACTACTACGTCTCCGAGCGGCGACTCAGTGCGTTGCGAGTAGTGGCGATGGTCCCGGACCTTTCGCATTTGTCGCGCGACATCGAAGAGGCAATTTGGGCGTTAGCTCTCGGGGAAGCAAAGACACACCGCGCGGCTGCCCGCCGGGCCTTGCGAAGGGCCAACAACAGAATGCCACGGGTGCTCACAGCAATCGGCGACGGAAAACAGGCGGTTCGAATCGCCGGTGCCGAGATGGCGGCGGAATTGGACGACACTCGCGCGATCGAGCCGCTAAAGAAGGCCCTGAAGAAGGAAAAACAGGAGCTGGTCCGCGGAGCAATGTTGTTGGCAGTGGAACAACTCGGTGGTGACGTCCAAGAGTTCCTGGGGCGTGAGAAACAACAGGCGGACGCCGAGAAGGGCCTGTCAAAGAAGAAACCCAAAGGTATGGAGTGGGTCCCGCTGGATCGGCTGCCGACAATCCATTGGGCAGAAGACGGACAACCGGTTGCTTTGGAGATCATCGAATGGTGGGTAGTCCAGAGCATAAAGTTCAAGCAACCGGTTTGCGGTCCGG
>CAYQMZ010000879.1:0-3309 GCA_964418725.1 uncultured Pirellulaceae bacterium | reverse complement strand
TGTCGGACGAGAACGCGGCGGGTTGTCGTTCGATTGCGCTCATGACTTGCGACGACGCAATGTAAGTTGATCCCAGAACAATGCGGGCAAGCTTCGACAATCGCCAAACGTCCGAGCATCGTTCGCGTTTCGTGCAATCGCTTCTCGTAGCTCCGTCGCTGGGTCTGTGATCCCAATTCGCACGTTCAAGATTGAACCGAATGCCGCGGCGCGAACTTCATGCTCTTTGATTGGCAGCGGATCGCTTCCGGCGAGACAGTGGATACCGAGTCGTTGGGCCGTGCCCAGATGTGTGGGCCGCCAACCTCGCCAGCGGCAACCGTTGTCGCCTAAGAAGAGCTTGCTCGAATCGCCGGCATGCGCATTCAAGTAGTCACTCAAACTACGCGAACGAGAAAAGAGCCACTTTCCGAATCCCCAAGGAATGACCGGAATCGCCTCAGTGTTGGCGATTTGATCTACCATCGCCCTCAAAGGCTGATTGTCTTGGATCGTTTCGGGCGAACACAGCGAAAGGACTTCCAGTCGTTCACTGGTAACGAGCTGACGTGAGGCAACGAGGATGAGTTGATGAATGTCTCTGTCGTCCCGAGGATCTCGGTGAACTACTAGTGACGAGTCGTCTTCACGAAGGACGTTCCAATCAACAATCGATGAACTTTCGATGGCATCCCGAATTCGGCGGAGTGGAGGCTGCTGAGCGTCGGTTTCGCAGATCGCGAGTGCGCAGGCAGGAGCTTTGCCGTCGTCGGTTGCCAAGCGATCGGCTGCAGTCTGAAAGTTGAGAGCCGCGTGGTTTAGAAACGCAGAGACGCAGAATGCGTCATGGAAGTGTGCATGAGCGTCGAAGAGAGTGCACATTACGGGGTGGCAACAGCAGCTTCACCCGATTCGGTGGGCAGCGAACCAAACTGCTCTTCCCCATCCGCGAGCTTTGGCTGCTTCGCAACGGCCTCCATGTCCGACGGTTGGGCATACACGCTCGACTGCGAAGCCGGCCGGTACCGATAAATCGTCATCCTTTGTCGTCGATAGTCATATCGTGGCTGTTCGATGGAAGCTACTAGAGCAAACTGAGCAAATAACCATTCCTGATCGGCATCCGAAAGTTGGTGTCGACTGTCGCGAGCTACCAGTAACAGCGGACACTGCGTCGCCTTTGCTGTAGCGATTCCATCTTCGACCAGATGCCTAAGGACTCCGTTGTCGAAGGTCCCTAAGTCGTATTCGGACTTCGCCGTCTGCAGGTACATGTTCAACAAGTGGTGACCAGATGCGACGATGATCGGATTCTCGAGCTCCATCGCGTCGATTGTGGCAGCCACACGCCGATAGTCGTGATGATTGCCATTGGAGTAGGTCGAAGCCAAGAAGGGAATATTGAAAGCAACGACTGCCGCACCAATAGAACAGCGGTAGCCCCAGCTAGGCAGCCGTTCGTCGATTTCTCGCCAATGAAACGCTGCCAATAGGAACAAAGATGGAAGGCAGAACATCAGATAGTTTGCAGAGACTCCGCCGCCAAACGGAATGAAGACCATCAGTGGCAGACCGCTCAGGAGAGTCGTTGCCGCAAGGTAGACTTCGGCGGTTGACCAACCAACGGGCGTTCGAAAGAGTGGGAATAGTCCTAGTCCCCAACATCCTATTCCAGCGCCAGCGGCCAGTGCTAACAGCAATTGAGGGACGGAGTACGTACCAAACTTACCGCCGTCGCTCTGCAGCCAAAACCAGAAGACATCTTTCAGGACGAAGTACCCAGCCAATGCAGCAACGAGCATCGCGATCACGATGACCGGGCCATAACGGCGAATCGCGCTGTTCGCACGTGCGGGGTTCTCTCGAAAGGATGCCAGACCCAGGCCAACCAAACCTGCAGGCAAAACAAGGCCCGCCGGTATCTGAGAAATTCCAGCCAGGAATCCGGAAATGAACATCGTCACGATCCAACCGCGTTTTCGATTGGCATGGACCGCGCGCAGCCCGGCAATGACTGTGATGCTGGCAAACATGAAGGCCAGCGAATAGAATCTGGCATATTGCGACATGGCAAACAGCCAGGGGCAGACGAGCACCAGGACCGCCGACAGCAAGCCAACGTTCTTGTACCGTTTGTGTCGCAGCAGCGCGTAAAACAACGCTGGTACCAGACTCGCGGCAACGGCGGCGGGTAACCGAAGCAAGAACTCTTTGGACCAGCCAAGGTCCCATTGCAAGAGTGTGTGGCAGATCAGGTAGTAGAGCGGCTTGCGTTCGTAACTGAGCAATTCCGCAACGGGCTTGCTCGAATCCACGAGTGTATAGAACTCGTCTCCGGAAAAGCTCCAGCGACCAATTAGGGAAACGTAGAGCGCCAGTGGGAGCAGCCAGAGCCCCAGAACCACCAGCCAATCAAAGATCGGACGACCGACAACGGAAGCGGACGCGTGACGATCGTCACTTTGCGGTTCGCTAGAATTCGTCGTTCGATTCATAGGTGTTTTCGATGTGGTAATCCTTGGCTCCACCCGCGTTGACGAAGATTATTAATTCGCCAATCAGTCCAAGTGAGAACATCTGCACGCCAAGAACCATCAGCAGTGTAGCCAGCACCAACATCGGGCGGTCCGCCAGTTCGTCGCTGAAGAGGACTTTTTGGATTGCGAGCACCAAGTTGATTGCTCCGCCGCCCAGCAGAAGAAACGTCCCCACGCTACCGAAGAATCGGAACGGCTTCTGTGTGAAACGCATCAGGAAGAATAACGTCAGTAGGTCGAGTGCTCGACGGAGATAGACGCCGATTCCGATTTGTTCGGATACACCAGCGCGTTCTTCCAAGTGTGTGACTGCAACTTCGCCAACTTTGAATCCTTGTCTCGCGGCTAGGATGGGAAGGTAAATGTGCAAGTCGCCGTAGAGTGGCACACTCTCAACAACTTCCCGGCGGAATACTCGCAGTCCCGAGTTGATGTCGCGAAGCTTGATGCCGGTAATTAGTTGCGTCGCATAGTTGAAGAGTTGGCTGCGACGCTGGTCGCTTTTTGAGTCGACGCGAGATTCGCGAACGGATGCCACGTAATCAAGTCCATCGTTGAGCGACGCAATCATCTTCGCGACATCTGCGGGATCGGATTGTGCATACGCCGGCAATAACACCATCGCATCCGCCATCGAGTTCCTCAAGGCAACCGTGAGAACGTTGGACTCAGGTGTTCGCGTGGCGAAGTCGATGATTTTTGCATCAACTTCTTCGGCCTTCAGCTTTTGCCGGATGGCCCGGCGCACCGCGTCGCCAATGTCATTCAGCACCACCGTAAACGTCCAAGGTAG
>CAYQMZ010000878.1:0-3317 GCA_964418725.1 uncultured Pirellulaceae bacterium | reverse complement strand
CCATTCGAGAGGTCGTGCAACGTATTTCTGGACGCCAGCTTGTCGCCAAGTGAGGCCGCGCGTCGGGGTGAAGCTCTTGGCTTGGCGTGTGTTCGTAAAGGATATCGGAACTTAGGGTGTGCGAGCAACTGATTTCAGGCGGGGGGATCGTCTATGCCGCTCAGTGACAAGCGGGCACGAAGTTCGGTGACCTGTCTGTCATGACGTTTGGATAAGCTGCGGATTCTCAATTGCATGGCAAGGATCGGCACTATGTTCAGCAGTCTCCAATGCCCCACGTATCCTATCGAGTGGAAATACCGGTCGGTGGCGACGCACAGCAGCAACGCCACCACCATTTCGATCAGCATTCGAACAGCATTGGGATGGGTTAGAGAAACCTGTTCTTGCGATTCGCAATTGTCCAAAACTGCTTGGTACATCGCTGCCAATGCCAGGTACAGTGACCCAATGACGGGAAGGAATGCAACGAAGGATCCGATGCTGGCCCACAGTCCGGCTTTCGCAGCCGTTTTGCCGGCGATCGCTGCTCCTGTTCCGACCGCCGCGGCGGTGGCTGATTTGGTTTTGATGCCGCCTATGGCGAGCATTACTGCACTCGCGAACCCCTGGGCTGGTCTCGAGCGAACCAGCGTCGACGCGATTGAGGATTCGAGTGTTTTTCGAAGTGCCTTCCTGCCGCGAGCCAAACGCTGTTTGACAGTATCCTCAGTAAGCTCCAAGGCTGCTGCCACTCGCTTCACCGACTGTTCTTCGCGATAGAACAAGACCATCGGTTCACGAAACTGTTCGGGGATCGTGGAAAGGGCGTTCCAAACAATCGCTTCTTCTTCCGCACTCACGGCGGAGTCTTCCGGTGACTTCTGCTTTGTGGCCACGTCGCCCACCGATTCCAAACTGCTCGCAGAGTTTGAAACCGAACTGGCATCGTTTTCGTGGCGACGTGTTGCCAGGTTGCGAACGATTGTCGCAATCCAGCTGCGGAAACTATTGGGATCGCGCAGCGTGCTTAGCTTTTGCCAACCGCGTACGAAGGCATCTTGCGCCAAGTCTTCGCTGAGACCCAAATCACCGCATCGACTGTAGGCTACCGAGCAGACGAGCGATTGGTATCGCTCGACCAATTGGCCGTATGCCTGTTGGTCACCCTCGCGGCTTCGTCTGATCAGTTCCGCGTCTGAGTTTGTTGTCACCGTTTGATCCACGACCAGAGCCACCATGTTTGACCTCAAATCTGGGTTTCGCATCCTAACACCCAGCTAGATACGTGGCGGCGATGCTTGGTGACAAGAAAAGTCACAATTTCGTCGAACACGCGTTATTTCGCGTGCTTTTCAGGCATCTCGGCGCTTCGCGACGGCAAGTTGGTGTTCGCCGTCCAGGTCAAAGATGGTGACGAAGCACAGCGGGCAGCCACTGCTGCGGGCGCAGCCGGCGGCCACCACTTCGTGCACTTTGGTCTGTTCGTTAACACGCAGTTCAACTAAGTGGCTGCTTGTGCCGGACCTGCCGCTGGCTGGACGTTGGGCAGTTTCAAAGCTCCTAGTGGAGTCGCAACAGGCTGCCGCGTTAACTGTCCGAATGGATCTCAGGTGGCTTCTCAGGAATTCTGTGTGCCAGTGGCACCCTAAGTCTCATGTCAAGCGAGTACCACCACTAGGCTGATGCATCTCTCGTTGTGAGGCACTAAATCGACAAGACGTTCGGTGCTCGGCGAAGACCGCATCGCGAATGACTTGCTACTTTGCAGCAAGATCGACGCAAATGATCTCTTTGTCGTTCCTCATGTAGACTCGCTTGTTGGCAAAGGCCGGGTGAGACCAGACGACGTTGCGCCCGGCCATCGGGTCGGTGGGTTCGATCAAATGTGCTCGGCTGATTTCTTCATAGCCCTTGGGGGAAAGTCGAGCGATGATCAGGTCCCCTTTTTCATTGGCAAGGAAGAACCTGTCCTCGTGCTTGATCAGAAAGGCGTTCGCCCAGCGGTCGGTTCTGCTGCGAATGTTTCCAGTGGAGCCTGTCGCCTTTAGATCTTCCCACACTCGATTACCGGTTTGAGCTTCCAGGCAGCGGAGTTGCCCGTAGCTGCCCACGCCATAAATGTACCCGTCTTCGATGAACGGAGTGCACATGATCGAATGCAGTTTGTCTGTTCTCTTTTCGCTGTTGCTGCTTCCTTTCCACAGTAAACTCGCTGCGGGTTTTGTTTCGTCTAGTTCCAGCATCATGGGGCCGTTGTAGAACGACGTGACGAAGAGCATGTTGCCCGACTTGCGTGGTGTTGGAATCGTGAGCCCGGATCGGACCTCGAATTGCTGAGTCCAGTAGAGCTCGCCTGTTTCCGGGTTCAAGCCGTTGATCGATTGCGGGTGCCAAATGATGAGCTGGCGTTTCCCTGCCGCTTCAAAAATCATGGGCGGGCAATAACCGGGCTCGATCGAAGATAGATTGCTCCAGATTTCCTCACCGGTGTCTTTGTTGAACGCGACGACCAAACTGTCTTTGCCACCAACAATGCAGATCAACCGATCACCGTCCAAAATGGGGCTTGCTGCGAAACCCCAAACCGGCGACTTGATCTTGTAGTCTTCCTTCAATTGACGCGTCCAAACCTCGTCACCCGTCGCGGCATCTCTGCAAAGCAAATGACCTTCGGCACCCAACGCGTAGACTCGGCCGTTGGCAATGATCGGCGTCGTACGCGGTCCCGACGGGTAACTAACGGTGTAGGGGCAATCGTATTCGTGCTTCCACACAACTTTTCCACTCTTCGCGTCCAGGCACAGCAACCTTTCGTTGCCGGCGATCGAGCCACGTGCGAAGGGGTTGGCGGGATTCCTTGCGTTGGCATTCAACTGGCGATCCATGACGTAGACACGGTCCTGCGTTACTGCGGGACCCGCATAGCCGGCACCGATCGGCGTACGCCAAAGGACAGGTGGGCCGCCAGGTGGGAACGCTTCAACGATCCCTGTCTCACGCCACACGGCATCCCGCTCGGATCCCAACCACTGTGACCAATCGTCGGCGAGAATGGACGCTGGGCAGGCAAGCAAGAGTAAGAGAGTCGTTAGTCTACGCATCGGACCACCGCATAGGGAACATTGAGGTATCGGCGTCATTGTGACGCGTACCAAATATAGTGGAAGCGGCGAGCATCGTTTGGTTTCGAATGCGTCGAGCCCGTTCAGCGTGCGATAGAAGCACGAATGGTGCTGTGATCTGCTTCACGCACAGAACGCGAAGGAGCCTGGCTCTGGCGCTTGTCATTACCCACAAGTACGTCGATTGATCGCTTTCTCACTTCACCCTCCCAC
>CAYQMZ010000877.1:0-3348 GCA_964418725.1 uncultured Pirellulaceae bacterium | reverse complement strand
CTTGGTAAACCCTTGGGGGCACGTCTTTGATGAGTACGGTCAGTCGTTTGAAACCGACGGAGCCGGCGGAGAGGGAATCAACTACGTGTTCCCTGGTTTTGTCGGCCATACTTCGCCCGGTGCGAGAAGAGTCTTACCGGGCTTGAATCCTGGCAAGCCAAAACTCTGCGGACTCGAGATCGTTGGTGGCTCGCACATCCCGGACGACTGGCAAGGCGATTTGATTGCGAACGATTTCCGGGCTCACCGAGTCTGCCGCTACAAACTCAAGGAAGATGGCGCCGGCTACTCCTCTGTCGAGTTAGAAGAACTCGTCAAGTCTCGCCACCAATCGTTTCGCCCCATCGACGTGAAACTAGGGCCGGACGGAGCTATCTATATCGCAGACTGGTACAACCCTATCATCCAGCATGGCGAAGTCGATTTCCGTGACCCTCGTCGAGACCACACGCATGGTCGTATCTGGAGGATCACGGCCAAAAACCGAAAGCTGCTTCCCCACAAGAATCTTGCATCACTCGAAACTCGAGAATTGATTCAGCTACTAAGCTCGAATGAACCATTTTGGCGACAACAAGCTCGCCGCATACTGAAGGAGCGTGGTGCAGACGAAGTACTGCCAATCCTCAATAACGTCGAGTCCTCTTTTAATGGCCGAGATCGCCTAGAGGTGCTTTGGCTTTACCAAGCCTGCGACACGACGAACATCAAGCTACTAAAAGAGCTGCTTGAAGATGACGATCACCGGATCCGCGCCGCAGCGACACGCGTCCTGTACCACTGGATCGATCGCGTCCCCGAACCGCTGTCGCTGCTTCAAAGCCTAGCGAACGACGACCATCCGCGCGTGCGAATGGAGGCCGCCCACGCCCTGCGGCGGCGACAGGAACCCAAGGCCGCCTTCGTCGCGTTGGATGCCCTCAAGAAGCCCTCGGATCGATTCCTCGATTTCGCGTTGCAACAGACAGCAGACCAACTGCAAGACAATTGGCTTCCCGCATTGAAGGACAAGAGTCTCAAAGTGGCCGACGCGAAGCCACTACTGTTCGCACTAAAGGCAGCAGACTCTCCCGAAGCGGTTCCGATTCTGATCCAAGCGCTACCGCAGTGGTCGGATGACGCTGCTGGCAAAACAGAGGCACTTCAGCTGATTGCGGCTCGAGGAAACCCTCAACAGTTGTCGGTTGTACTCGATTCCGCCCTAGACGAAAGCAAACCGGATCGGTCCCGCGCCAACTTGCTGCGTTCTTTGATCGAAGCCAACCGTCGTCGCAAGGTGAAGCCTGATGGTGACCTGAGCGGCCTTGCGACAGCGATTACATCCGATAGTCCGGACGTTCAGTCCGCCGCATCAGAGCTTGCCGGCCTACTAGACGTTCCCGCAATTAGAGACTCGCTGATTCAACTTTCGACGTCGGACTCGAATCCCACAACGCAAATCGCTGCCATTCGCGGTTTGGCGGCGATGAAGGAAAGCGAGCCACTCCGTCAGATCGCCAATGACTCAGAGCAACCAACGCCGGTCCGTCACGAAGCGATCGCTATACTCAGTGGCTTTGAACTTGATGAAGCCGCCGAATTTGCGGCTGAAGATTTACAATACGCAGCCGACGACGTGGACCCGAGTGATCTCGTTCGAGTGATTTTGAATCAGGACGGCGGCGACGTTGCCATGGCAAACGCTTTGGCAAACAAGCGAATACAATCTGGCGACGTTGCGAAACGCGTCATTCGAGTCGCGCGTTCTAGCGGTCGTGACATGTCTAACCTGGTGGACCAGCTACAGAAGGTCGCCGAAATTAATCTCGACCTAAACCTGACCGCGGACGAACAGGCGGAACTGCTTGCTCAAGCGACCAAAAAAGGAGATCCCGCAGCGGGCGAGGCTGTCTATCGCCTCGCTTCATTGAACTGCCAGAAGTGTCACGCAATCGGCGGTGCCGGAGGCAAGGTTGGCCCTGACCTATCGAGTATCGGTGCCAGCGCCCCTGCAGACTACATCCTCCAGTCGTTGCTGGAACCCGGTGCAAAGATCAAGGAGAACTACCACAGCCAAGTCGTGTTAACCGACGATGGACAACTGGTTACAGGTGTCCTCATTCGAGAAACCGATGACGCTCTCTTGCTGCGTGACGCGGAAGACAACGAGATTTCGATCCCACTAGACTCGATCGAAGAAAAGAAAGACGGCGGCAGTTTGATGCCAGCCGGACTGCTGAATGAATTGACAGCCAAGGAACGCATTGACCTCGTACGCTTCCTCACGGAACTTGGAAAGGTCGGCCCCTACGCGGCACCTAGTTCGACGCTTGTCCGGACATGGGAAACACTGCGACTTCCCCCTTCATCGAACGCGAACCGCACAGTCTCCGACTTAGTTGCCACCACGAAAGGTTGGCAGCCCGTTTACAGTTACGTGAATGGAACGGTTCGGCAACCAGAGCTGCAATTCCACAACACCAAGGAAGACGGCGCAGTCACACTCTTGCGATTCTCCTTGCAGGTGGGCAGCAGCGGAAAGACTTCCCTGAAATTCCTTAACGCTGGTCCAGAGATTTCTCTGTTTTTGGACGGCAAGCGGATTGCTACTTCACACAAAATTGCCCGACAACTCGAGCCAGGTACACACAACGTAACGATCGTCGCAGAAAGACTGAACGATGATGGTTTGTTCGCCGTACTAGTCGAATGAGCACAATCCGTGGCATGATAGGTCGCGACACGCTCAACAAACCAGAGCCCAAACAGCCCTAATCCCGTTTCGCTCAACTCAAAAATCAACATATGCTCGTTGGACCAGTATTCACGCGGGAGTTAGTGACCGCACCGCGTCGCCCCAAACTGTTCATCTACCGCACGGTCTACGCGGGTGCACTACTGCTGTTGATGTGCACGGCGTGGCTGGTCCTGGCGGGTACGCAAGTCATTCGCAATGTCAGCGACATGGCTCGCTTTGGCGGAATTCTATTCCAGATGCTGGCCCCCATTCAGATGGCCCTTGCCGTGTTCTTCGCGGCAATGATGTCTGCCAGTGCCGTCGCTCAGGAGAAGGACCGACAGACGTTGATCCTCTTGCTGATGACAAGACTGACCAACAGCGAACTGGTTCTTGGCAGAATGCTCAGCAGTCTACTGAACATCCTGGTCATGATGCTGGCGGGGCTACCGGTCTTCATGTTCGCGATGCTTTTTGGCGGCATTTCGCTCGGCCAAGTGATCAGCGTCTTCCTGGTAACGGTCGCCACCGTCTTTGCCGCGGGAAGTCTAGGGTCCATCATTGCGCTTTACCGAGAGAAGACATTCCAAACGCTCGCATGACAGCACTGGCCTTGGTGATCTGGATTGGAG
>CAYQMZ010000876.1:0-3364 GCA_964418725.1 uncultured Pirellulaceae bacterium | reverse complement strand
CGTGTTGTGTTGATTGAAAGTGCTCACTGCAAAGCCGAAGAGATTTCAGCGGACCTGCTTGCAGAACTGCCTATGGCAACATCCACTGCGGCAGTTGCCGACATTCCCCGCATGCTGCAAGCCGCGGCGTCCTACATGGTGAACAATGAAGTTGGCCAAGCGGACGTGTGGATCGCATCGGATTTGCGAGCCAACGACTGGCGTGAGGAAGATGGTCGCTGGGGAGCTATCCGAGACAGCTTCTCGGAACTCGAGGGAGTCCGCATTCACTTGCTCAGCTATGCCCAAACGGCGGATGACAACTTGTCCGTGTCGGTAACCAACGTCCGCAAACGAAGCTTGAGCACCGGCAATGAACTGGTGCTGGACGTGTCCATTCGACGAGAATCAGAAAACAAGTCTCCTCTGACAATTCCAATTGAGTTCGTCGTCAACGGAGCTCGTTCCGTGCTGGAAGTCGAACTAGCCGATGATGAGTTTGCGTTGCAGGGACACGTCATCCCGATTGATAATACGGTCGACTCTGGTTGGGGACGCGTCGAAGTCCCGGGAGATTCGAATCCCGCCGACAATACGTACTACTTTGTATTTGCAGACGAAGCAGCTCGGGTCATCACGGTTGTCTCCGACGATCCACTGACTGCGACGCCGCTGAAAATTGCGGGCATGGCGAGTCCCGATCCGGCACTCGAATTCCAAAGCACCGTACTCTCGTCTTCCAACACAGGTGAAATCGACTGGGATGCGACGACGCTTGTCATTTGGAACGCCGACCTGCCGACCGGCGTCACTGCCGAGCAGCTAACGGCCTTCCTGGGCGACGACAAACCAGTTCTCTTCATGCCACCAAGCAACCCTAGCGACGCTCGGTTCGCAGGAGTCCGGTGGACCGAGTGGGTCGAATCCAAAAATCAGCCGATTGGCATAGGATCTTGGGAAAACGAAAGCGACCTACTGTCTCGCACGCAAAGCGGCAATGCTCTACCTGTGGGCAAACAGAAGACCGATCGCTATTGCAAGCTCGACGGCGTTGGCAGAACGCTGGCAAGATTCACAAATGGCGACGCGCTCCTGATGCGAGCCGACGGCGATATCCCGGCCTATTTCCTTGCCACGACACCGCGTCCAGACTCTTCCTCACTGGCAAAAGATGGTGTCGTGCTTTACGTGATGATCCAGCGTGCGATCGAAGCAGGTGCAGCGCAGCAAAGCCTGGCTCAACAACTAGACGCTGGCCGCAGCAACGCCCAGGACGCTGCCGAGTGGAATCTACTTACCAGCTTGCCCGAGTACGTCACCACTCCCGAGCGCACCTACCATGCAGGTTGCTATGCGAACGGCGAGAAAAGCCGAGTCGCCATCAACCGCGCCGCCGCAGAGGATCTCAGCGGACCACTAGGTGACGATACGCTCAAGGAGCTATTCGCAGGCTTGGACTTCCAAAAAATCAGCGATGACGCGGGTGGCAGCTCGCCTCTTGCAAACGAGGTGTGGCGCATCTTCTTGGCCCTTATGGCTTGTGCTCTCGTACTGGAAGCCATCCTCTGCCTAGGCTGATTCAACTATTGCCCGACACTAAGACGCCTACACCTGCTCACCAGTTTGATGAATTGGTTGCCGAGTGATCATCAGGTAGGCCGTCGTCCAGAGCATCGAATACAAGGGCAGCGTCACGAAAAGACCGATGTAACACATAAGCAAACCAACGACGAAGACTGCGAAACCATACAGTGCAAGCAGGACGGACTGCCCGAGGTTACCTTCTGTGTGTGCACTCGCAAGCTGGAATGCTTCTCGCATACTGACGCCACGATCAATGATAAAATGTGCTCCAGGCCAATATCGCACGGCGAGGTATATTCCCGGCACGATCAAAAACAAGAGTCCCACCACAACCATCAGCATGTAGACAATCATGTACCCAACCAAGGATGGGAATTGTTGGCCACCCGAAAACAATTCCTTGATATCGATCTGACGCCTGCCTCTCGCCACCCCCAATGTGATCGTTGTCAGACCAATCAGCAAAAACCACTGAATTCCATAGGCGATCGGAACGTCAATGATCACGCCCACCGAGTCCAATCCAAGCTGGCGAGCACCTTCGCCTAGCAATGCCAGACTGATTCCAACAATCAGGACGATCGCATGAGCTAGGATCAGTGTCGGGGCGTTGTCTTTATAGGCCTCCCATGCAAGACGGAACGCCACACCAGCATCCAATCGACCGAAATCGAGTGCTCCCCTGGGAAGCCCCTCATCAACACTGCTGCTTGTCGGGGCGGCGTACGGATTCGAACCGTCGTCTACGTTCCCAAACCCAGAGGTCCCAGAATCGTGCGGCAGTGTTTCATCAATCGAACCGCTGTTACTGTCCGGCGGCGGTACTGGAGGGATTGGTGGAACCGATGGGGCCCCTTCGGAATGCGTCGAAAGCTCCCCAACACTTTTGTCGTCGGAATCACTCACGTTTGTATCGACATCAAAGACTTCTTGGCAATGAGGACATTTTGCCGACGCTCCAGCCGCCTCGTCTGGCACATTGAGTCTTGAAAAACACTGCGGGCATCGAAGTTCCAGCGTCACGAAAGTCCCTTCTTTCTATACAAATCCCTGCGTATCAACAGTTTTCTGAGCCAAACCACGTGGAGGCACCGCCTAACGGCTGAAACTGCACTCGTCACGACATCATAATGGATGCCAGCAATTCGCAACGACAGGCCAAGTTGAATGTAGCGAGTCACCGTCGGGATGCCGCAGGTTGCCAAACTACTCGTTGAGTCGAGAATTGAAGCTCCACAATTGAGGAATCGACGGCCCGCCCAGAATATTGCAGTGAACGCAACCTTAAGGCCTTGGAAACACGGGCCATTTGTGTGGCAACCACTGCAGATATGCATTTTCGATTAAACTCTCGCTACCCCGCCCCAACTACACGCTGCCCCCAATCTGATTCGTAGAATCCTACCGCGTTAAGCCAAATGCCAATCAGCTTTCTGGATACACCGTTCACAATCACCTTCAGCGTGATCATCGTTCTTGTGACTGCGGTCCTATCGTGGATGGGCTGGCGCAAGAGTGGCTATTCGGCGAAAGTCGGTATTCTGGAGTTCCTGCGGACACTGATCGTCGCGATGGTCGCGATCACGTTTAACCAACCGGAATGGCTCACTACATTCCAACCAACGAACCAACCTACGCTCTTGGTGCTGGCTGATGAATCAGGCAGTATGCAGACCAAGGACGTGGTGGACCGCGCCGGGGCCGTGAAGTCGCGTCAGGAATTCATCGCCCCATTGCTCGAGTCCGACGTGTGGGGAACAGCTCAGGAGTCACTGGACGTCGTGATCGAACGGTTCAGTTC